>CAJJVE010000006.1:0-25131 GCA_905196265.1 uncultured Collinsella sp.
GCTCGGGAACGACTCTCCATGAAACTCGACAGCAAAACAGCAGGCAAGACAGGACAACTATTGTTTCTGCAAAAAGCGCGCTCTGCGATCGGCGGGTCCCCCTTTCGCCGTCCCGCGTCGCCCCCCGTATCAAAGGAGAGCCCGCCGTATCCCAAATTACATATGAGAGGAGCAACGACCCAGTGAAGCACAAGGTACACGAAACACCATGCAACAACCAGATTGGTGCAAACACGATTGGGATAGAATCTCCGCGAGCATAGAAGGCCAGGTCGACCCATTCGGGAACCACCGCAATAGCAGCAAGGAAAACACCGAAGACGCCAAGGCGACCCGGCCGTCTTATTTCTCTCCCCTTGCGGAGCGCAACACCATGACCAAACGCCGCGAGGCATGCGCCGAGGATAACGAGCCAGGTCATTGCACCTGATGCCAAGCCGATTGAAGATGAAAACCGGTGATAAGGGGTAACCGCCATTACGATAAGCACAATGACGCAGGCAGATGTGGCAGAACGGCGGGAAAAGAGCATATGGCCTCCATAGCATGTCATTATATCGCTCGATCCACTCATCTATCTCCATGCCCACACCGGCCAACATCAACGGTTAACGCATACTCCAATCCGAACCAGATCACGGGCCAATTTTCCGCAGCCCCCGCCCCAAAGCGGGATACGGTCTCCTTTTGAGCGCCGGTTCGGAAAATGCATCCCGTTTTAGGCCGAAAACTGGGACGCGCGGGCAGGAGCTATGCAAAGATAGCGGCCGTTGGCCTTGCGATCGGTCTTGCAATGGCGCTGTGCGCATCATTCGCGAAGTATAGGTCCGAGTTAAAGATTTCTGTTGTCTGGTTCATCTGCCAAATAATCGCTTGGAATATAGTCGACGTGATAACGCTTCTCTAATTTCTCGATGAACCGGTCGACCTTTCGAGCATTTTGATAAACCTTTTCAAGCGTTCGGAAAACAGCTTTCTCGTTGTACGCGGGAAGCCCTTGGGCGTTCACAAAATACATCAGCTGATTGAGGTTTGTTCCTTCCTTCAATAACTCATGATGGAGTTTTTCAACTTCCGCGATGTCAAAATTGAATGATTCGATCTTTCCGTAAATTGCGCTGCGGCGAACCAGTTCGCTTGCAGAAATGCCGAGCGCCGCTGCACGCTGCTCAATTGCCTTTTTTTCTGGAGCAGTGAGCATTACTTGGAACGGAATACTCCTTTTTTCAGAAATCGGCTCGCCACGTTCATCGGTTTTACGCGATGCCTGTGCTCTCCTGTAATCCTCCTGTTGCTTATGGAGGGCCTTTTTCTTCCGATCAAGAACTTGCATTTCGTCATCAAGATCATCAAGTGAGATTTCCCGATGAATCAGTACGGATCGAATCAACTCAGCTTCCGTACAACCAGCTTGTTCGCAAAGTTGTTGATAGATCTCTTTCTCTTCAGGAGAAACGCGAGCCTTTACGAATTCATTTCGTGCCATTTTTCTACTTTCTCCGGAGTGGCCTCCGGAAAAGTAAGCAAGAAACTGAGGATTGGCATCCGTCGCCTCTTGCTATGGTTGCCTAATTTTTTAGAAAGAGTGAAACCAACCCGCAAAAAGCGTGCTGCGTTCACTCTTTCCCTTTTCTCCGTGACAGGAGAAAAGCAAGATGTACATAAATCATGATAACAGGGACTACGGGCCCGGTTATCATGATTTATGTACATCTTGCAATCTCCGGAACGGTGATTGGGCGAAACGCAGTGTAGACGTGGAATGAGAGGTCTCATTCCAAGCGAGAGGCCTCGCGGCGTTGTAACTGCGTGAAGACCGTGAGCGGAAGCGAATTTTTAACGCGAAGGATGCTGAGTGTTAGAGATTCGCTGTAGCGAGAGCGAAGCGGTGATGCGAATGCGAGGGATGCCGAGTATTTGCATCGCCGCGCAGCGGGTTTGCGCCGCGGGCGGCGCAAACATTCGACTTGTCGAATCGTTTTTCGCAACGCCGGCGAAAAAGTTGAGGCAGCTTTCGACAATTTCAATGGCGCGGAGAGTCATTAGCGTGACTCGCAGCGCTGTTGGATTTGTCGAAAGGTGACGCGGCTCGCATTGCGATTCGGATTAGCGAGTCGGTTTTCATGCGGCGGTCAAGCCGCCTATGATCGCGACCTTCGGTCGCTATCGATTTTCAAATTTTGTTTTGACGCGAGTTGAGATGCGAAACGAAAAACCGAAACGCCCGCGCGAGCCGTTTCGACTTTTGCGCGGGCGTTTCGAATCAAATGAAAATCAATACGATGAGTTTTTGAGTTTCACGCTTCATAACAGATTTAAAAACTACGGCGTCGATTCCAACTGCCATCAATCAACCGATGCAGTCGCAGTCGACTTACCGACCCAGGTCCAAGGGCGGAGCCCTGGCAAGAGCCAACGGCTGCGAACTTGTGGCTACATTTACGATGGAGGTACAAGTTCGCGTCTCTTGCGAGATTTTTCATCTCACAGCACATTTCACGGCAAACCATCGCCGCGCTTAGATCGCCTCGGTGTCCGGTGGCTGTCCGGTAGCGAACCTTTTACCGAGACGCACCGGAGACATTGCGTAACTGTGTCATGCCGCAACAATGTAAAAGTGTGACTGCCGAACTGTGTAATAACGCAATAACGTAACAACGTTATTGCGTCACTTTTTAACGCCGCCAAGGGCGCCGGGTTTTTAGGGCAGAGCCCTAGTGCGCCGCCGGGCTTTGTACGGCGGCGCACGACACTTGCGGAAAATTTTCAGGCGCGATTAGTTCAATGTTCAATTGTTCTGCTATTCCACAGTCACGTTGTTCTGTTATTTCGATTTGCCGTAATCGCGTTATCGCACAGCTACGCTACTACGTAGTTACGTTATGACACAGTTGCGTTGTGTCATAGTTCGGTTCCGCAAGAGTCGTACGCCGCCGTACAAAACTGCGTTTTGCCCGGCGGCGTGCGATTTAGGGCTCTGCCCTAAAACCCGGCACACGGCAAAACGAAATAACAGAACTATGCAATAACGACATTACGTAAATACGGCATTGCTGAAAAAGTGAATACCGTTGACACTCCCCGTAGTTGAAACCAGGGGTTTTACGACGGTTTTGATAATCTATGTGGTCAATATAATACCGTTGAACCCGCGTATCGATACTGCTCAGCCATTCGCCTCGCCCCCGTCGCACGTATCTTCATCCGGTCTGTTACTTTTAATCTAACATTTCTTTGAGGAACGTAGGTGCTTCTGAATGTACTGTCGACTTCTTCTCAAACTAATCCTAAGAGACAAGGCCGTATGGATTTGTACGCTCGTTCTCGCTGCAGCCTTCTCCATCCCCATTGCGTTCAATTCACCCATCTACGGGCCCTTCTTTATGAAACAGGGCATGCAGGGCTTTGTCGACGCATTCAATACGCGCGCGCCCCAGGCCAGCGGCACAGACCTATCTCCAGAGCAGCAAGATGACGCGGAGCTTGCAAGATACGCGAACGCCGCCCTCGCCGCTCAAACCGACGCCGCCTTTCTCGATTCTGCCGAGAGCTACTACGCGCTCATGGACGAGGGCTTCCAATCCGGGTCCATCGTGGGAGACCGAGAGACCAATGACGCGGAGCTCGCATATTGCCGTGCCCTGAGCAGCTCCGGCATCACGGATATCCCGGCCTCCGCAAACGACCTGCCATTCCTTTCCTTCCTGCCTTACGCCATTGCCGCGGCGCCGTCTTTCCTTCCCTTCATCCCCTTCCTTCTCTCGTCGATACTCGTGCTCGGCGCCACAAGGCCCGGGACCCTGGCGGCAAAGGCGCCCGTGCCCAAATTCCGGCGCCTTATCCAGATCGTGTTTTCGATAATCGCCGCGGGGGCCGCGATGCTCCTCGCCGGCCTCGCACCCGGGGGCATTTACGCCTTGGCCCTAAACGGCTTCGGGCAAATTGGGTACCCGATCGCCTTCTTCCATGACGGCGCGCTTGCCACCACGACCGCGGGAGACGTCTTCACGACCCTGCTTCTCGCGCTGCTTGCGGGCGGAACCTTGATATCCGTTTGCTCCGCCGTCCTATCGACCGCAACGAGGCGCGTCCTCGCGGGCCCCCTTACCTCCGCGCTGCTTGTCGCGGCCCCAGCATTCCCGTTACTGTCCGATTCGGCACTAGGGCATAACGCCGCGCTCAATCTCCTGCCGCTGGCCGTATTCTCGCCTATCGAGGCAACGGGTTACGTAGGATGCTTCCCGACAGAATTCATTGGCTCCGGTTCAGGCAGCGCATCGATGCTTGCCGTGGCCCTGGCATACGTCGCGGTCTTTTTTACGGTCGGCGCCGTTGCGACACGTTCCCCCAAACAGCCTGGACCCGCGAAAAAGCACCATGGGCTCGAGCTTCTAGACGCGAGCGTGGGATACGGAAGCACGACGATACTTTCAATCGGGTCGCTTTTCCTGAGCCCGGGAACGGCGGCGGGCCTCGTTGCTCCCAACGGCTCGGGGAAAACCACCCTTCTTGAAGCGCTGTCGGGCCAATTTCCCACCCGCATCCGCTCGGGAAGCCTGGCGGCAGACGGAATCAGCCAACGTCGATCAGCCGAATTTGCAGAACTCGTCTACCTGAGCTCTTCGGGCAGCGCGGATCTCTATCCCACGCTATCGGCCCTCGAGCACCTTGCCTTCGTTAGGGAGGAGTGGAAACCAGCCACCGACGTCGACTCGCTCTGCGACTCCCTCGGAATCTCCCCATATCTCGACAAGCCGACCCGTAAACTCTCGACGGGAATGAAGCAGCAGGTAAAGCTTGCCATGGCGATATCGACCGATTGCCCGTACCTCATCCTCGATGAACCGCTGAACGGCCTCGATCCGGGAAAGCGGAAAACCTCCTGCGACGCGATGCGCAGCGAGGTGGCGCGGGGACGAAGCGTGCTCATTTCAAGCCATCTGCTCGACGACCTGGCAGACCTCACCAACTCGTTCTACTTCATCGAGGCCGGCACGCTCGTGGAAAAGATCGAGTCGTCCTCGCAGACGCTCAAGCAGGAATACCTCGATACATACGAGCGAGGTGAATGACATGAAACTATTTGAACAGCTGAAGTCCAATGCGTCGCGCATGGCTGTCTACGCCATCCTCGTGGCAACGGCTTTATGCGGAATCGCGGCACCCGTCTATGCGCTCAACGGGGAGAAAGGCGATGTCGAACCCGCGTACATGGCTTCGACGGTTAAAGACCGGTACAAAGCCTTCTCTGGAGACGCGTTTTACGTAGCAGAGTACGACACGACCTACCGTCAGCTTCGCTACAACAAGAGATACGAATATCTAGGCGCAAAAGTAATCAGCTATACATCGGGTTGGTACGGCCCCAACTATGGACACATAACCCAGTTCAAGTGTAACTACCGTGTGTACAACTAAAGCAACCCGGCCGGGACGAGGGGTGACGCAAAAGCGTCGCCCCTCGTTTTTAACCATGTCAACTGAACCTGGTTCAGGCTTCAATGCAAGAAGAAGCAGGCCGAGGTCCAGATTTCGGACAAGAAGAGGGCGCTCGCGCGCGAGGCGCGCAAGGCACGCAACCACGCGCTCATGGTCGCCGGCGGGCTCATCGTGAACCACGCGCCGTGCGGCAACTGGAAACGCATCGACTGGGACAGGCTTGCGGCGTGAATCGACCGCCACGGATACAAGATCACCGGCTCCACGCAGCACGGAATCTGGACCCGTAACCTTTCGTAGCCCAGATCAAAATACCGGTTGTTTCCAGAAATCCTCTAGGAGGCGTCTAGATAGAGGATTTCTGGAAATGCAAATAACAATAATTTAGATTCCGAGCGTATCGACCGGAGCAACAACGATGCCTTCGCTAGTTACGTGAGCCGGCATACCAAACCCGATGACGATGAGTTTCGCCGCAGGCGGCCTCTCCCCGCGATCGACCAGCTTTCGCTCAAGTCGAAGCAGATTTTCCACTGCCTCTGGGACTTGGGGGCTCCCGAGCTTAACCTCAACGGCAACCCACGAGCCGTCACGACGATGGACAATCGCGTCGACCTCTAGGTCGTCAGCGTCGTGGTAGTGAGATACGGTCGCATCGCTGGCCGCCGCGTAAACCTTGAGATCGTGCAGCACAAGGGATTCGAAGAGCAAGCCAAGGGTCTTCGGATCGGATGACAACGACTCCGGGTCCGCACCGATGAGGGCGACGGCGAGCGATGAGTCCGCAAGGTGCCGCTTCGCGCCCTGCCGCAACTTCACCGGCGACCTGAGAGCCGGATGCCACGCGGGGACATCGTCGACGATATTGATACGGCGCAGCGCGTCCATGTAGCCGGTAATCGTATTCTTTGAGACGTCAACGCCCAAATCCCTTTCGATGGACCTCATGCCGGCAAGAGTCGATTCATTGCGTGCAAGCGACGAGAGCAAGGCCCTTACCTTAACCGGGTCGCGTTTCACTCCATCCGCCCTCGAAACGTCAGACTCGCAAACACCGTCAATATAGGCGGCGGCTATCCGCATTGCGTCGGCAGTTGTCTTACCGACCGCTTGGGGCCAACCGCCGCGGCAGAGCAAATCCGCGATACCGGCGATACCGGCGATGGATCCGAGTGACGCCGCAACGGAATCGCCATCGAGCAGCGCACCAAGCGAGACCGCTCCCGACGAAATACCGAGCTCGAAAAGCGTCATGGTATCCATCCGCAAACGGGCGATTCGACCCACACCGCTGTGCATCGGCTGGTTCTCGGCTCGCGGCGTCGCAGATCCGGTGAGAATGAACTGTCCTGGCTCCCCTCCCCTGACATCGCATTCGAATCGCACGGCATCCCATAGCTTCGGTTCTTCCTGCCATTCGTCGACAAGCCTCGGGGTCGGTCCGACAATTGCTTGGGCCGGATCGAGACGAGCGAGCTGGAGGGCCGCAAAACCGCCAGATGGGTCGGAGAGAGATAACGATGACTCGGCAAATCTCTGAGCTGTCGTTGTCTTTCCACACCATTTCGGCCCCTGAATGAGCACTGCACCAAAAATGCCAAGGTCGCGCTCGACCAAGCAGTCAACACAACGTCCTATATACCTATCCATCGGCTTTCCCTCCAATCATTCATTTGAAATTATAGCGTCTATCTGCGTCGTTGGGACAAATAACGATTACTTATTGGGACGATTGACGGTAATTTATTGGGACGATTGACGATAGCTCGTTGGGACGATTTCCATTTTCTTAAGGCACTAATCAACGAGACCCACTGTGAACTATGAGACGGATAAATTTAGCTGACGCCTCTCATGAGTTCAGCAATGCTGATTTGAAATCCGTCGGCAATCTTCTTGAGATTTGAGAGGCTGACATTACGCCGCCCAACTTCAATGCTCGCGTAGTAGGAACGATCCATTTCAATCAAATTGGCGAACTGCTCCTGACTGCACCCGAGTCCAGCGCGGAGCTCTTTGCATCTCATGCCGAATGATTTCTGAAGCGTCGTATCCATGACAAAAAGAGTCATGGATTGTTGTATAAAAGCCAACGGACTATATACAATAATCCCAGTTAAGACGCATAATTATCTCTATTGGAAAGCACTCTGATGCCCAGTCGGATAGGGCACGGAAAAGGAATGGAACAGCACAATGACTCAGGGAAAGCATTTCGCTGCCGGTGGCGATCACTTCGCCGCACTGCCAAACAAAAAGATTCACACTCCGAAGGGGATCGCGCGTCTGACCGTCACCGCGGCGACCATGGCCGCCATGACCGGATCGAGCCTCATCTCACCGTTCACGGCATTCGCCCAGACCGGTGACGGGGGCACACAGCACCCCGCCGTGATGTCGCCGATCGCCGCCCACGCCGGCGCGGCATCCGGTACCGGCGCGAAATCCGCCGCACAGACCATCGCGGACCTGCAGAAGGCAGTCGACGAGGCGAAGGCGACGGAGGACGCCGCCAAGGCATCCTACGATGAGGCCGCCGGTCCCTACAACGAGGCGGCTTCCGCCCGCGACCAGGCCAAGGCATCCTACGATTCGGCAGTCAGCGCCGGCACGGCAGCCGACCGAGCGGCAATGGACGAGTACGCCCGTCAGGTCGCGGAGGGCAAGGACGCCGCCGATGCTGCCGGCAAGGACCTCGAGCAGGCGAAGGAGGGTCTCGCAGACGCCAAGGCGGATGCATCCGAGAAGGACGAAGCGTACCAGTCCGCCCTCAGGGCGGCCCAGGATGCCAAGGATGCCCTCGATAAAGCCAAGGCAGATGCCGCAAGCGCCACCCCGGAGGCTATCCGTGCCGCCGAACAGGCCGTGCGCGACGCCACGGATGCCGTGAGCAGGGCACAGGCCGATCTCGACAACGCCAACGCGACGCTTGGCGAGGCCCAGTCCAAGTTGGTTGCGGCCCAGTCTGCAAAGGATTCCGCCGATTCCGTCCTTGTCGCAGCCAAGCAGAACAAGGACGCGGCGGATGCGAAGGCCGCAGCAGCCAGCGCCGCCTACGAGCAGGCGAAAGCCGACCTCGCCGCAGCGGAGGCAGGCGCCAGCGGTCCGGAGTACGATGCGGCAAAACAGAAGGTCGCGGACGCAGAGGCAGCCCTCGCTGCCGCACAAGCGACACAGTCCCAGTGCGAGTCCGAGCTCGAGCAGGTACAGTCCGCTGCGGCAACGGCACAGGCCGACCTGAATGATGCCCAGGTGGCCCTCTCCGTAAAGCAGCAGGCCGCGGCCGATGCCGAATCCGGTGTGAACGCCGCCCAGTCCGCTCTCGATGCCGCGAACGCCGGCCTCGATGCCGCCAAGCAGGCGAATGCCGACGCCGTCGCCAAGCTGGACGCCGCGAAGCAGGCGGTCAAGGACGCTGAGTCCGCCAAGGCAGCCGCCGATGTAGAGCTCGCGAACGCCAACGCCGCAAAGGATACCGCAGATGCCGCCGTGACCGCCGCCCAGCAGAAGGTCGACGAGGCACAGGCGAAACTCGATTCCGCCGACGCGCAGCTCAAGCAGGGAGCCATCGGCTTCTTCCGTGCCATGGGTGCCGATGACGCAGTCAACATCATCCTGAACGCCAAATATGCCGGAAAGACCGAAGTCGGCAACTCCAAGGACGCCACGTCTCTTGACAATATGCTCAATGCGATCAGGTGGATGAAGTCCGTCAACGACTACCGCAAGTCGGTCGGCCTGTCCGAGCTCCATGTCACCTACAAGCTCATCGCCGGTGCGATCGCAGATGCCAACTACAGCGACACCGTGCTCGATCATGCCCGTCAATATGATTTTGCCGAAAATCTGGCATGGAATTACGGAATCGATCCGAGTGGGCAGTGGATCGAGCAGGAGAAGGGCTTTTTCGACAAGGCAACGGAGGCCCTTTATGGAGTCACCGGTCTTGTCGGCAAGGATGCCTATGATTTCTATGCAAAGAACGGTGTCGCAATCAACCATTGGATTGCAGACAACTGCCACTGGGAGAACGGCAGTAGCGGCACCGTCGGCCATTACATGAACATCATCAATCCCGAACTCGCCGTTATGGGAATGGCAACCTGCACCAAGGGCACCATGTCCGGGCTTCAGACGCAGTGCTACACCGCAGAGATCTCCGGCTGGTCCGGCTCCGGTTGGAACATGAACCCCATGTCCGTCGACGAGTACGAGCAGAAGCTGACCTCCTATATCAACGGCCTCAAGAACGCCAAGAGCGCACTCGACGTAGCCAAGGCCGATCTCGCATCCAAGCAGCAGGCAGCCGTCGGCGCCGCCACAACCGTCCAGCAGAAGCAGGTCGCGGTGGATTCCGCACAGGCAGGTGTCGATGCCGCGAAGCAGGGTGTTGCCGATGCCCAGCGTGCCGTCGATGCCGCAAAGGCTGATGTCGCCGCCAAGCAACAGGGCGTCACGGATGCCCAGACCGAGCTTGATGCGGCGAAATCGGACCTCGATGTCGCCAACGCGGCAGTCGATACGGCAAAGTCGACCGTCCAGCAGAAAAAGAATACCCTCGATGCTGCCAACGCAGCTGTAACAACCGCACAGTCCAAACTGGATTCCGCCAAGGCGGACACCGAGGCCAAGCAGCAGGACGTCACGGTTGCGAACGCCGATCTCGCGAAGTTCTTCCAGGACGTCGCCGACGCCAAGAAGGCGCTCGATACAGCAAAGAGCGTCCATGACGCGGCGGCAGCCGATCAGGTCGAGAAGGCGACCGTCCTCGCCGCCGCCGAGCAAAAGGCAGACGCCACCGCACGCGCCCTCGCGGATGCCCAGCGTGCCGTCGATGCCGCAAAGACCGACACCGGCGTTGCCGCCGACAGGCTTACCGGCTCCCAGACCGATCTCGATGACGCACAGTCGAACCTCGACATCCTCACCGGCCTTGCCGCGAAGCTCGCAGAGGCACAGCAGCGCGAGCAGGATGCAGCAAAGGCCGTCAATGACACCAAGGCCGCCCTCGATGCCGCGAAGGCGGATACCGCCGCCGCCGAGTCCCTGGTCTCCGCCGCCGAGCAGGCGAAGGCGCAGGCAGACGCCAAGCTGTCGAAGCTGAACTCCATCGATGCCGGCGCGGCGATCGCTTCCGGCCATGATGTGAACGCGGATGACGCCCTCAACGCGCTTTTCGCCGCAGCAGTCGAGGCACGTGCCAAGGTCGCGCCCGCCAAGGCCATCCTGGACGAGAAGCAGGCCGCGGTGGACGAGCTCCAGTCCGGCTACGATGCGGCACTCGCCGCCTACGAGCAGGCGAAGTCCAACCGCATCGCAGCGGAGCAGAAGCTTTCCGATGAGATTGCACGACAGGAGGCAGAGGAGGTCGCAAAGCAGCAGGCGGCATACACCCCGAAGCACCTCGCCGGCACGGATACCGCCCAGCCCGGCAGCCTCGCCCAGACCGGTGACCGCGCGGGACTCATCGGCGAGACGTTCGTCATCGGCGGTACCGTCCTCGTGGCGGCCGGCGTCTTCCTCGATCAAAAGAAGCGCCGCGAGCAGATGTAGGACAAATCGCATAACGACTCGGAAAGGGGAATCCCGCAAAAGGGATTCCCCTTTTTCGTCTCGCCAGCCACGGTTCGTTGAGGCAGCTTCAGCTTAAGGGCCACAGATTAAACCGATCTACAACTGTGACCATATGACTGTGCGCACATGTTAGCATGGTCATATGGTCACATATTTATAGCTGTGGTTATGCCGCGGCAACTCAACCGTTAGCGCTTATTAAACAGCCAACCAAATCCTGGTTTGCCCAGTTGGCGCATCTGCCCCACCTGAATCTCCGTCTCCACGCCATCCTTGCCGAAGACGGTGCTCATATTCTTAGCGGTCGGGACGACCGTCTTCGCCTCACCCGTCGTTAGGTCGAAGCGCTGGCAGCCGACCTGGTTCTCAAGATGGATCTGGCCATCGGATCCAAAGACATTCTGGTACATGTCTGCCTCCTCGCAAGAAACTGTCGATCCCAAGATAACAGGCGGGCGAATCCGGAGCAGCAGACGCTCGATAATACATGACCATGTTAATGTAGCCATATGCTCACGTATTACAAGCTGGGACCTTATGTATTAGAGCTCGAACCGCGCCGCCGCGTCACCGTGAACACCGACGGCGAGAACATCGACTACTTCAAGGCGAAGGCCGCCCGCACGGACGTCCCCTATCAGGTCATCATCAACATGTACCTGATGGAGTTCCGCATGCAGAAGAGGCACCTCGCGGTCGCGTAATACAAATAGGTAAGATCCCACGCGTGTCACGCCTCGGCGCAATCGGAGCGCCGTCTGCGGCGCGGGGCGGAATACGACCGGGCGACCCGGGCAATCTGGCCCCGGATCTCCCGGTCGTATTCCTACGATATCGCCCCTAGATCACCAATGTGTCAGATAAAGAATGAGGCAATGGCTATGATCACGCCTGCGGCAGATGCAGCGACTGCGCCTTTTTTCCTCTCCTTTAGTCCGACGAATAGGGTTGCCGTAAAGTAAAGGGCGGAAATGCAGTCTATGGCAAGCAAAACGAGTTCCTTGGGCGGTTTCAGCAAAAGGTCGCTAGCAAAGAGTAATGCAAGCAGGGCAAAGCCGATTGTGACCAAGTATCTTGATTGATTTTGCGACAGCATGGCAACTGCCTTTCAGAACATGCAAGTGAAAAGTCGGTACGATGTCATTGCGGTTGCAAACAAGCCGCCGCCAGGACCGGTTGTCACGAGACCGGCGATAACGCATTTTCTCGGTTTCCAGCTCATGACAGACCCCTCTCTCATGGTGCAACGCATACATTATGAGATATGCGCATTATCTCGCTAATCAATTTCAATATCCATCATCAAACTAAAGAATACTGACTCACTGGTTCAGCGACGATGCGTTTTTACCCTCGCGTTCCCACTCGCCGCGTCGGCGGTCGGAAGGGTCTCCGTCTCGCAATCAGCGACCTTGTAACCGTATCCGTCGAGCCAGGCGGCAAGCGCATCCCAATCGACGCGCTTCCAGTCGCCGCCCGGCGCGTGCTGCATCACGAGGCCTCCGGCGACCATGAGCGCGTGGATATGCCCTCCTTGCAGGCCAGCGATGATCCCGCCGGTGCATACGATGCCAGGTCGCTGTGCCGGCACTGCGCAAACGTATTGTCCTTTGTGCCCCTTTTGGCAACTTTAGCCCGGCTGTAGGTTAAACCAACCCATAGCCGTAACCGCGTTGATGTAGTACTATGCTAATTACTTAGTATGTTCACATATTTCTAACTGCGATTTAGAATTACTTAATGTAGTCACTTGTTATTATGCTAATATATGACTACGTTATTTCAGAAAGGGGAGGACATGGCGACGAACATCCTGCTAGTCAATCAGAAGGGCGGCGTCGGCAAGACGACTTTCGCGGACGAGATCGCCTGGGGTCTCGAGCGGCGCGGCCACAAGGTCGGCTTCGGCAACCTGGACCCGCAGGGCGGCGCGAACCACGAGAAGGGGCTGCTCGACGACGAGGACGCCGTGAACGTCATCGACACACCTGGTTTCCTGAGCGATGAGACAGCTGTGTACGCGAAAAACGCCGACATCGCGATCATCCCGGTCCAGCCTGGCACCCTAGGGTTGAAGCCGATGAAACGAACGATCAAGGTCATCACCGAAGCCAATCCCGACCTGTCGTTCGCCATCATCGTCAACAACTTCGCCGGCAACCAGACGGTCGACCGCCAGTTCCTCGAACTACTCGAAGCCGATGACTTGCCCGTACTGGGCACCGTTCCGACCGCGGCGGCCTTCAAGCAGGGCGCGGCGCTGGGAAAGCCTGTGTATGAAATCGCCAAGAACGGCAAGGCCGCCCAGGCAATTGAAAACATCCTGAACGAACTGGAAGAGGTGCTGTAAATGGCAAAGTTCAAAAAGGCGACCTCATACTTCGACGTCGCAGCGGAAAAGGCCGAGGAGAGGCAGCAGAAAATCGTTGAGAGCGCATCTGAGACCCAGAAACCGGCTTATCAGGTACGGAAAGCCGGGCGCCCCAAAAAGGGCGCTGAAGGGGCATCTGAGAGGCTTGTTCAGCTGTCCGTGTACGTTCCGGAGAGTTACCGAAAACGTCTGAAGCAAGTGGCGCTCGAGGAGGACAAGTCCGTATCGGATATCGCTCGGGAGCTTTTCGATCGCTATCTGGCCGAAAAGGAAATCTAATCGGAATCACGGGCACCGTCAGGTGCCCGTTTTCTTTTGTATGGGCCTCTGAGAGCCGATTTAAGACCCGTTTTATCTATCAGTGAGAAAACGGTCGAACCTCACCGATAGGACGTCTTATTTTCGATTCTGTAGCTCCCTGCCGGTAAGTTGACCAAATGTCGGCAACCGGAAAACGGATTCGGCCATTGCTGAATTGCAGGTGTTTACAGCTAAGTGGGTTAGTCCGCCCGGGGAGCAAAGCGACGCCGGCGCTGAGAGTTGGCAAGGACGTAGCGATTTCAGTCAGGTCGATTGCTCTCCTTTCCGGTGAAAAGCGAGCGTCCGATTTGCCTATAACGTTTCGCTGGTCGCTAAGACCAATAGGGCCGCACCGGATTTATTTCCGGGAAAGTACGTTGCGGGTGGATCAGTTTTCGATTAAACGGTGATTGACATGGACGTGAATAAAAATCTCAAATCAAAGAAAAAGTTCTCTTCCCCTTTCTTTCTCTTAAAACCTCTTTAGATATTATTGGTGCCCTTTTTGGAAACTTTTGGTTGTCAAAAAGGGCACAGTTTTCGGGTTTTTGTGCCCCTTTCGGAAACTTTTTGTGCCCCTTTTGGAAACTGCCATTGTCAAAAAGGGCACAGGAAATTGCCGAAAGGGGCACAGGAAATTGCCGAAAGGGGCATAGAAGGTAATGCGAAAAAGAGCCTGAAATAGGGAGAAATTGCCGAAAGGGGCACAGGAAATTGCCGAAAGGGGCACAAAAATAGAGCAGAGATTTCTTAAATTCGATAAAAATTGCCGAAAGGGGCACAGGAAATTGCCGAAAGGGGCACAGGGGGAGGCAAATAAAAAGGGACGGGCAATCTGTCACCCGTCCCGATTAGAGGTTCTTGGTGCCACGTTCCATGCACGCCTGCGGGTTCACATCGTACGCAGCCGGAACGCGCGGCGAGACGACCGTCTTTACGACAAGACTCAGGCCAACGAGCTTTTCGAGGGAGGCGCGAAGTTTGCTCTTACTGACAGCGAGCTGGTCAGCGGCGTTCTGCGTCGACACCCGGAAAGGCTTGGGCTCCTTGGCCGAAAAGAACGAGAAAATGTAGCCGAAAAGCACCTTGTCGAGCGCGGAGAGTTTGCTGTCGCGAACTGTCCAAAATGGGATCCGGCAGAACGTCCCGTGCGAAGTCCATTCGTGAAGGGCCCCGGCGTTGACGAACTCAACGCCGCACAACTCCGCCCACCTGGCCTCGTCGACCCTGTAGGTGACCTCCTCGCCATGCCCCTCTTTCTCAATGAGGGCGAAGCTCTTGAGCTTTTGGAGCCTCTTGCTGAGTGCCGAGGGGGAGATGCCGAGGACTTCGGCAATTGTCTTTGCGTTGGACCGGCAGCCCTTCAATGGGTCCCTGCGCTGGAACCCGTGGATATATGCCAGAACGAGCAGTTCGTTCAGCGACAGCTTCGCCTTCGACTTGCGAAGCAAGATCATCGACAAGGGGAGCGCGATGAAGCGCCCACTGCCGGACGAGCTGTCTTTGAGCCATGATTCCGCGTTTAAAACAGCAGCGCGACTCGAGTTCGAGCTCGGCGTGTCGCCCAGTTTTGACTGGGCAAGAAGGGCGGCGAAGTCCTCTTTCGAAATCATATTTTTGAACGTGCTCCCCCCGCTGGGCGGAGCGCCATTTACGTCCATAAAGTGACCTTTCCAAGGTCACCAACATGTTTTAAGTGGTAGAATATTACCAACAAGTTGATGACACTTCGCTTAAAGGACCCAAGCCGCCAAGCTAATGAGGGTCCTTTTTGCGTTATATATGTCCTACTGTTTTTGCTGAAGACGAATCTCCTCCGCATTGAACAGGTTCTGAATCGCAAGCGCAACGAGCCCAGATTTCGTGAGACCGAGTTCACGAGCCATTATGTCCATCTGCTCGGTCAGCTCGGTCGGCAGCGTAATCATGAGCCGCTTTTTGTTAGACGCAACGGGCGTGTTGCTCATACGATGATCCTCCCTTCGGTTGAAAACAGTATATACCACTTCTAACTAAACTGTTACAGTTCTGAATGATTTAGGCATATTAGTGACTAAAACCTTAGCGGCCTAAAAGTGGATTGTCGTTATTTTTGGCTGTTGCTATGGGTCGAGATAACCCATAGCAGACAAAAGTTGCCAAAAGGGGCACAGTAAATTGCCGAAAAGGGCACAGCGAAACGTCCCTGGAATCAGCTGTTACGATAAAAACAGGGGAGGGGTAACTCCGCGGACACGGCCTAGCGCGCTGCCATCCAGTGCCGATTCTGCCATACTCGCAATTCGGCGAGGATGAGGAGTATGAATTGATCGGGGCTTATAGGACAAAATGTGTGTCTGCTTTAGGGGCATCGACCTGCGCAAATGCCCCTAAAGCAGACACACATTTTGTCCTATAAGCCCCAAGGATGACGATTCCAATACGGACGACACCAAAATCGGCATCGACGGCTCCATGGATGATTCGGATTCCAAATAGGCCTTGTTAGTTGAGCTACTTCTTTGCCGGTGTCGTATACGCGACCGCTATACCCGCGGCAATTGCCATGAGGCAGCTCGCGATGAATCCGAACTCATACTTCAAAACGTTTGTTGCGGTCAGGGCGATAATCAACACTGTCAGAATTTGCAGAACTATCGTTATTGCGAAGAGATTTATTCCTTGTTTGGCCGAAGTCGCTGAATGAGTCTGGCTTCGTTGATTCAGGTTGAAGCAGACAACAAAAGCGACCAGTTCGCTTGATAGGGGGCCGACTACATAGAAAAAGATTGCGTCAATGAAGCCTATAGTGTTGTAAGTTGTTTCGCCGGAAAACACAGCGTATAAAGCATATCCAAATCTTGGGTGATTCACGTATGAGTAGGAGAAGACCAAGAGCGTTACCAGTGCTACTGCCATAAGTACATTCAAGACGATTCTTCTACCGCTCATCGGTCACTCCTTTCGAGTGCTGATACAAATATATTAATATAATAACAGTTTTATCCAATAGGATTGGAGGAGTCATGGCAGTAAAATCCGTTATTCGTAAGTTAATGTTATTTTCAGCATCAACTGTCCTTTTATCAGCTTTTTTGGCTGTGACTCCATCTTTTGGTTTGACAGTAAATCACGATGTGTCTATCACCGCGTCTTACGCAGAAGTTTCGTTGTTTGATGAAATCTCTTTAGCAAGGCGTGCCATGCAAGAAGACGTCCTTGATACGTATTATTCGTTCTATTGTTTTAATAACGTTGCGCATAATATTCCCTTAAAGGATCCAACTTATAAGCGACTAACTTTCAAGAATAGCTACAGCCGTATTTATCCGGATACATGTCGAACAAGTTTTGTTTATACTTGCCCCACGTGCAAGGGTGACGGGCTTATGAAAGTATTTCAGTGCAACTACCAAACGCGTTGATTCGATTGTGGGTGGCTTATATGCATAGCATGAAGTTCAAAGCAATTCTAGGTTCTTTCTTCCTTTTTGTTTGTTTGTGTTTTCCGACTGCTGGCTTTGCGGACGGGATTGTCTGCAATATGAGAAACGATGTTCAGCCGGTTGCTTCTCTATCTAATGATCTCTCATATGCTTCTGGCACCGCTGCTCGCCGTGCGAACAGCGAAAGGGTCTTGAATGTATATTGGACTTTTACGGGACTATTGAATGGTCGAGAAGTGAAAGATCGAATTGTATATAGGGATTACAAGTCGCTATCTTTTCCTAATTCCTATAGTACTCTAGCGCCAACTTGGGTTAATACTCGCGCCACCGGTTCTAACGGTGAATATTTTTCTCAGGTTCAAGCTACTGGGGTTGGATCCGTAGAAACATGGCGTTGCAACTATCAAATTAGATAATTTGATATAAACGTCACATCTAAATAACGTGCACTTTCGCTGGAGGGTCGCTGTTTGGCGGCCCTCTTTTTTGCACAGGCGCGGTGGGATGGTAATATCGGGCGGGAGTCAGCCGCTCTGATAGAATCGTCCTTGCTGTCGGCAGCCCTCGTGCCGGGCAGAGCCCTCCATTTGATGGGAGGTGATGCCCATGACCGATTTCACCGAGCTCGTGAAGCTCCTGACCGCTATGGTCTCGCTCCTCACGGCCCTTGTCGGCCTTTCCAAGGCACTCAAGCAGGGTTCGAAGCCCAAAAAGAAAGGCCACCGTCGCTAAGACGATGACCTAACTCTACTAAGCAACGGCTCTGCCCAGCTCACCACAACTTGGGCTGCCGTCGGCATCATTTTACCCTCCTGACGAGGAATTCGTCCATATTTCAAAAATCAAATCCTGTTCGCGCGTGGGCGTAAACTTTTAGTTGGGCAAATCTGGCAGATTGGAGCTTGAAACATGAGGGATATGCACCTCATGTCGCTCATAAAACGTCTCCTGACCTCGAAGGAGAACGTTTTTTAGCGACAGAAGGAGACAATAAATATGATCTGGTTTACCAGCGACACCCACTTCGGGCATGAGAACGTGCTGAAGTTCACCGACCGCCCGTGGGAGACGATTTGGCAGATGAACGACGCCATCGTCGACAACATCAACGGCAAGGTTGCCGTGGACGACGAGCTCTACATCCTAGGGGATTTCTCATTCAAGATGACCGCCCAGGACGCCTACGGGCTGCGCAAGCGGATCGTCTGCAGGCGCATCCACCTCGTCCCGGGAAACCATGACAAGGACTGGACCCAGCCGGCGGTCGCGGGCGCCTTCACCGTGGAGCCGCCGATCTGCGTGCTCAAGATCGACGGGCAGAAGATCGTCCTGAGCCATTACCCCATGGCCGACTGGCAGGGCATGAGCCATGGATCGTGGCACCTCCACGGGCACATCCACAGCAGCGGCGGCGCGTACAACGAGTTCAACCGCAAGCAGGGCCTTCTGCGCTACGACGTCGGTTGCGACGCCAACGGGCACTCCCCGGTGAGCCTCGACGAGCTGAGGGAATGGTTCGCCGGAGTCGACGAGCCGTGCGGCCGGGTGAAATGGCCCTGGTGGGTCAACGAGACCGGCGACAGGCAGGTCGAGCGCGAGCTGGCGGCGTACAAGAGGGAAGAGGCGATCCGATGACGGTCTATGTGACGGGCGACATCCACGGTGGGCTCGACATGCAAAAGCTCCGCGACTGGGAGCTTGGCGACAGTCTTACCAGCGACGACTATCTCATCGTTGCCGGTGACTTTGGCTTTCCGTGGGGCTTTTCTGCCGAGGAATGCGCTGACATCGCTTGGCTCGAGTCGCGCCCCTACACGGTTCTCTTCGTGGATGGCAACCACGAGCGCTTCGACCACTGGGAGGAGCGTCCCATGGAGCCGTGGCACGGCGGGCTGACGCAACGCCTGTCGGATACTTCGTCTATTCGGCGCCTGACGCGCGGCGAGGTCTTTGAGCTCGACGGTTCGACAATCTTCACCATGGGCGGTGCCACGAGCGTGGACAGGGAATACCGCGTGCCGTATTCCAGCTGGTGGCCTCAGGAGCTCCCGGACAAGCGCGATTTCGATACCGCGCGGGCAAGGCTCGACGAGGTCGGCTGGAAGGTCGACTGCGTCATCACCCATACCTGCGCCACGCGCATGATCTCGCCGACGCTCTACCCGGACCCAGGCTGGGAACGCCCTGATGTGGACCGGCTGACCGGATTCCTCGACGAGCTCGAGGACCGCCTGGACTACAAGCGCTGGTATTACGGACATTTTCACCGAGACGGCAATCCGGACGAACGGCACACGGTGCTGTATGACCGGATCGTGAGGCTCGGGGACAAACTCCTGCCGTGGGGCGCGTACTGATGACGGTCTATGTGACAGGCGATGTCCACGGCAGGGCCGAGTATGGGGCCAGCAGATTCGCCTTCAAATCTTGGCCGCCGGGGCGCACGCTGACGCGCGATGACGTGGTGATCGTGGCGGGCGACTTCGGCTTTGTCTGGGACGGCTCGAATGCTGAGAGGTATTGGCTCGACTGGTTCGAGTCGAAGCCCTGGACCACGTGTTTCGTAGACGGCAACCATGAGAACCACCACGCCCTGGCAGAACTGCCGGTGCGGGAGTGGAGCGGCGGTCTCGTCCATGAGGTACGACCGCACGTGCTGCACCTCATGCGCGGAGGGGTATTCGACATCGCGGGAACCACGGTCCTTGCCATGGGCGGCGCCGCGAGCAACGACAGGCAGTATCGCAAGGAGGGGAGGAGCTGGTGGCCCGAGGAGATGCCGAGCGAGGAGGAGATGGACCACTGCCGCGCCTCGCTCAACCGCGTAGGCTGGAGGGCCGATTACGTGGTGACGCATGAGGCTCCTGCTGCCCTGGCCAGAGAGCTGTGCCGGGAGCGCGGACGTGAGTACCGTGGGGATCAGCTGCAAACCTTCCTGGGCGAGCTCGATGGGCGGCTCGACTACCGCGCTTGGTTCTTCGGGCACTACCACGGTGACGAGTGGCGTGACGACAGGCACCGTCTGGTCTATCGAGACATCGTGCCGATCGAAAGTGCTGCGCCCGGTTCTCAGTTCTAGAAACCCCCTAGAAATGCTCTAGGGGGTTTCTAGAAAATTAGATGCTATGCATGAGGCCTATTCCAATTCAAAGGTCTGGTCAAGAGAGTTCCATTCAGTCCCATATCCGTCGGTCTTCACTTCGATGGGGGACATGTCATTGAGTTCGAAAGTCGACACACCGTCGCATTCGCCTCCCGGCGCAAGCCCTTGCAAAGAGGCGCTTTCCTGCAAATCGTCGGCAAAACCGGAAGAAAGTATCTGCTTATTCTGATAGGCCGTGATGTAGCAACCGTTGGCGAATGAATCTGCTGATTGATTGTTGATGGCGTGCCAGCGGACAACAGCGACCTTCCCGCTATCGCTAATCGAGGAATCATGCACCTCGACGCCGGTGATTGAGTACTCCATCTTGCCGTAAACCGCGCCCTCTTCCTGTGCGTTGTCAGAATTGGCGACCTGAACTGCCGTCTGGTGATCGTCTGCCTGGCTGCACCCAGGGGTCATAACCAAGGCAACCGCCAAAAGACCGGCGACGCCGAGAGTTCGAGCCAGGCTGATGGCGTTTTTGCTAACACCCCTTTTCATGATTTACTCCAAACCGAATACTTGACTGATCTATTGCTTTTGTTCGTTGATCACGTATGCCGTCAACCCACCAGTTCAAGCACAGCGACAACAATAACGGCAATTACGCCGACCGATACCCACGCGGTATCTTGGTGCGCCAGAACGGCGCCGATAGTGGTCGAGTCTGCTCCAGCGCCGTCAACGACTGTCCAGACAATCGCTACGGCAAGAAGGACGATCAGCCCAACAGCAACGGCTGTACGATGCGACATCTTCGAGGTGGACATCCTACTCGCCCCTCTGGGTCATGACCTCGACCTTGGCCTCGGCCACGGCCGCCCGCTGCTCGGAGGCGGCGAGGCGGTCCTTGAGGGCGGCGACCTCGGCCATCAGGTTGCGCTGGGCCAGGAGTGCGTCGTTCAGCTCGGACTGGGTTTTCAATGCGGCGTCACGCTCGCCGCGCAGGCGCTCGATCTCATCGACCATGGCCACGGCCTCGGCATGGAGTTGGACGACCTGTCTGTCGAGCTCCCGGGCATCAGCGAGATATCTGACGCTCGCGGCGTGGAGCTCGTTGTTCTCGAGTTCGAGGTTCGCGGTATCGAGTTCGAACTTCTCCTCTATAAAGGCAATCCGCTCATTGCAGTCGGCCTCAATCTTTTCATTCCGATCCGTCGCCTCGGCGAGCTTGCGGCTGAATTCATCCACCTGGGCCATGAGCAGTGCGTTCTCGGTCCTGAGGTCGGCAGTCTCGCGCAGCAGCTTCTCCCGCCATGTCGCCTCGATCCGCTCGGCAGCCTCATCGAGGACGGCCTTCACGCCGGATGTCTCGCTGATTTTCTTCTCGCTCGGATTGTCTGCCATGGTGCAGCACTCCAATCAACAAAGGGCATGGCTTCGCCATGCCATACGGCTGGGGACAATGCACGGCCGCTGTTGATTTGTAGTCATCCTGCGATCGGTGAGTTCTAAAAAGGCGTCTCAGGTCATGCGTTCACGCAGGGTTTCAGTTGGAGAAATACCGCACTCTTATATAGTAACGCCGCTGCACTCGAGCTTATTGACAGATCGCGAAACGATGGACGGGCTCATTTCCTGACGCCCACCAATCCGCGTTCACGGAGCACGCGGTACAACGTCGATTTCGAGATGCCCGTGGCGGCGCAGATGTCAGTGATAGGCGTCTCGCAGGCGAGGTAGAGCTTCACGGCCGCATCGACCTTGACGTCTGCGACGCGCGGACGACCGCCGACGTTGCCGCCATGACTTCTCTTGATCGCGATTCCCTCAGCTTGACGCTGCCTGATCAGGTCGCGCTCAAGTTCGGCTGTGCAGGCGTGGGTTCCTAAGACGAAACGGCCGAACGCGGTATCCAGATCAACGGGTTGTTTCAAGGAAGTCAGTTTGACACCGAGGTTTCGGAACATCAGGTCGTAGTTGAGCAGCTGCCTGGTCGATCTGGATAGACGCTCCCAAGACTCGACGACTACTTCATCGCCACGCTTCATTTTTTTGAACAACTTTTTCTGCTGCGTGCGGTCACCATCACGACCGCCAGTTTCTTTGTCCTTATAGATATGGCCATAGGGTACGCCGGCATTGACCAGCGCTTCGATTTGGCGATCTAATTTCTGTTCCTTTGTACTTACGCGTGCGTAGCCGTATCGCGTCATTTTTTAGCCTCCTGCCTCGTAGTTTGATTTTCCCATGAGGTTTGACAGGATGGTTTTGGCACTAGGTTTTGACACTCGATTTGCACGGTCTCGACCGCTCGATTTGCAAGTGCCGTTCAGCATACGTTTCGGGACGAACGGCTAATGGAATATGTTGGGACGGATAATATTCTACTACCAAATAGTAGTAGAATATTATCGTAAAGATTGGAGGCTCATGGTCCGGATACACCAGAGAGTTCACGAGCGGCACCCCGAGCTAGATGACGGTGATGTCGAGGCGGCGTGGGAGAGCTACTGCTTCGCGGCCGTCCGCATACCCGGGGAGTGCGAGATGCGGACGGGCTACGACCCGCAAGGCCGGTACATCGAGATGGTCGGTGTCCTCCTGGCCGACGGCGCGTGGCTCGTCTACCACGCCATGACGCCGCCGAGCAAGAAGACGCTAAGGGAGATCGAGAACGCGAGAAGGAGAGGTTACTGATGGAATATAGGCTTGCAAACGGATCCGTTATCACGGATGAGGACATCGAGCGCGAGTGCGCGGAATACGAATCCGGCTCCTGGGAGGGGAGCCTGGTGAACCTCCGAGTCGGCCGCCCCAGGCTTTCCGAGGTGGAGGCCAACGCCAACCTGTCTTTCAAGTGCCCGAAGACGGGCGCCGACCTCATCGAACGGGCGGCCGCCGCGTGCGGGATGCGGAAGTCGGAGTTTCTGCGCTCGGCCGCGATCGAGAAGGCCGAGAGGATACTCAGGTCGGCATAGCCCCGGCGTGCCTTCCCGGAATCGGCGTTGCCGCAGGGAGTGAGCGCCCTGCGCCGCCGTTATGTTAGACATGTCGCTAACATAACGGCGGTTAAGTCGTGCCGCGGGTCGGGGCATCCGCACCACCACGGGTTCAATCACCCCGTAAATCGAATCCTGTTAAGTCGTCTATCTGCGTGTTTATGAACACACCATTGCCATTCCTTAGGTGAGAATCGTGTCCGCACGGGGCGATATATTAGACAGAACACCCGAGGGAAAGGAATAGCATGAGCGATTTAATGGAAGTCGTACATCGGCTCGAGCGCGAGATGGCAGACCGAGCCTCCGCAGTTGAGAAGGAGGGGTTATGCCCAAAAAAGCGCCATGGATAACAAAGGATGTTCGCATAGTAGAAGCGATGGGGTGGCTAACCGGCGCTTGCAGCGTCGTGCTGACAGGTTTTGCTATCGCAGCAGTGCCCACCGGAGAGAAGGTCCCCGTCCACTACGGCGTTGACATGCAGCCGAACCGCTGGGGCTCTCCTGTCGAGCTGTTGCTCCTCCCTATTGTCATGCTGGCTTGCATCGCGCTCTTGGCCCTCGTTCTCCATCTGGTCAGTCCAGAGCATTGGAACCAGCCTGCCGGTCTCGAGAGCGACGAGAAGGATGCTTGGTATCTCGCAAGTGCTCGCTCGGTGGCCTGGTTTGAGCTCGAGTGCGGCGTTTTCTCGCTGTTTGCGGCCCTTAACCCGTTGTCCGACGACTGCAAGGCGATGATTGTCGGCGCTGTTGCATTCGAACTATTGCTTATTGCAACGCCCCTTATATTCACTGCAAGGTTTCGCAAGAGCAGAGGTAAGGGCAAGGCTCGGAAACTTTAGCGCCCCAGCGTGTTCCAATCGATAAAGAGCTCGCGACGAAGACTGCGCTGCGCATCAAGCTGGCGTCCGTCTTCTCGCGATACTCCAAGCCAATCTCCTCAAACAACATGCGCTTCACTATCTCGAAGTTCTTCTCATCGGCGATTTGCTGATACGTCAGCAACATGACGTTGAAACCCATTTGCTGCAATGCGGTGGCGCGATCGGAATCCGACATTGCGGCATCGGCCCCACTGTGCACAAGCCTGCCTTGGCACTCGACGACAAGCGGCTTCTTGTCGCCCGTCTCCTCAAATAGGAAGTCTGCATAGCAGTTGTAGCGCCCGGCCAAACGCGCTGCCTTGCCCGAAAGGACAATGCGAGCATTGTTGCTAAAGGATCTGAGACCCTCGCCACCGGCGACGCGCGGCGTCGCAAGCAACAAGGACAGCTGAGCCTCAAACGGCGACGCGACAACCCCGGTCACACGCTCGACATCTTTAAGGCTCAGTTCAATCAAGCCATCAAGGCCTGCATGGCCGCCGACGAGGCGGTCCGCAGCCTTAACGACTATGACAGCATCGTTGACACTCAGATCGCCAACGCCATTGATGAGCACCTTCGCGCCATCGACAGGCTCTGCCGTTTCGGCATCGACGGTGGTTTCGGTAAGAAGCATCCGGTTAAGGAGTACTAGCCTTCCGCATGGCCATGGAAGTAAAGTAGAAGAGGGTCGAATCCGAAGCAGTTCCCGGACAATTGGCGTCCGGCCAGACACTTCGGTTTGGCCCTTTCTTCCAGGATTCTGTAACAGCTGATTGAATTGCAACGCGCTAGGGCAGGACAGTTCAAAACTAGCGGGGCGTGTCGCCGCGCGAGTAGTCACCGCGATCGACGACGCGATCGTCCATCTGTCGCGACACGGCGCTACCGCCGTGCGCCTGGCTGGTGGCGCGGACGCGGTCGTCACCGGCATCGGGAACGGAGCTGGCATAGCGGTTGCGAATCTCCCTTGCGTAGCCGCGGCGCGCAAGGAGCTCGTCGCGAACCGCGGGATCTTCGAGCTACTTCACTTCAAACCTTAAGAGCCTTCTCTCTGGCAGATCGGTCAT
>CAJJVE010000007.1:0-23042 GCA_905196265.1 uncultured Collinsella sp.
GATTGCGCAGCGTCGGGAACACGTTGCCCTCCGCCTTCTCAGCGATCACCTGGTCATCGGCGCACACCAAGCGCGAGCAATAGTACGAGAACGAGATGAAGTCGACGGTATGCTCGGCCAGACACTCCGTATCGCCCGGCTCAAAGGGCACGTAAACACCCTCTTTCTCGAGTGCACGCAGCTTCCAAGCAGGATAGGCGCCCGCAGCCATCACGTCTGTGTAGAAGTAGCGGCCGCGGTCCTCCTCATACGCAAGCCATACGTCCTCGGGCGCACAACGGTACGGATAGGTCGCACCGGCAGCGACCATGCAACCCACCTTGTTTGCGGGATCGATCTTGTGCAGAATCTCGACAGCGCGAGCGCTCGCCATAAACATATGGTGCGAGAACGCCGCAGTCACGGCTGCACGGTCACGCTCATCCTCGAGCGTGACACCCGCGTTGAGATAGGACAGCGCCACGCTGTTGATCTCGTTGAACGTAAGCCAATAACGCACGAGGCCCTGGTACGCGCGTCCGACGGTCTCGACGTAGTGCGCATACCGCTCGATCATCTCTCGGCTTTGCCAGCCACCATAGCGCTCGACCAGAGCCAACGGATAGTCGTAGTGCGACAGCGTCACAAGCGGCTCGATTCCATGCTCGCGCAGCGCCTCGAATACCTGACGGTAAAACTCCAAGCCCTCGCCGTTGGGCTCGGCCTCCATCCCTGTGGGAAAAATACGGCTCCAGCAAATTGAAAGACGCAGGCACTTAAAGCCCATCTCGGAAAAAAGCTCGACATCCTCGTGCCAATGATGGAAGAAGTCGTTGCCCCAGCGGCATGGATACAGCCTGTCCGGATCGTCCACGGGCTTTTGCCTGCCAAACATTACATCCCAGCGGTCGGAACCCTGTGGGATCAGGTCGGAGTGCGACATGCCGCGGCCGCCCTCGTTCCAGCCCCCTTCGGCCTGGTTGGCGGCGAGGGCACCACCCCACAAAAAGCCCTCGGGCATACCGGCGGCAGACGTTCTGTCAAAGTAACTCATGCTACTCAGCATCCTCGGCAGAAGCTGCCGCGGCGTTCTCCTGCTCCTGAGCCAGGAGCTGGTTATCGTACACCTTAAAGAACGGGTACCAGACCACAGCCATGACCACGATCAAAACGATCGTAAACACCCAGATGCGCGGGTCGAGGCACTGGACAAAGCCCTGAACGAAGATGGGGAACGTGCCGCTCACCAAGATGTAGAAGTTAGAGACAAGACCCAGTGAGACCGCACCCCAATACAGCAGGGCCGAGATCATGCCGCCTAGCACAAACGGAATCATGAGGATCGGGTTGAAGATGATGGGCGCGCCGAAGATCGCGGGCTCGGAGATACGGAAGAAGCTCGGCACGATCGATGCCCTGCCAAATGCCTTGAGCTGCTGCGACTTTGCCCTAAACGCGCAGAGCGCCACAAAAGAGAACGTATTACCCGTGCCGCCGATGAGGTTGATGGCCAACGACATGAGCACCGGGTGGAACTCAAGCGGCTGCCCGGCAGCATAGAGCGAGGCGTTGGCGGCAAAGGCGGCAAGCGAGACCGGGGCGGTGATGGGCATTACGATCATGTTGCCGTGGACGCCAAAGCACCAAAACAGCAGCGTCATGAAGCAGATAAGCAGTGCGCCGGGCACAGAGTCAACTGCGACGGAAAGCGGGGCAGCGAGCAGCTTCTCGATAACCGAGGGGATGGACAGCGCGGGATCGATCATCTGGATCAGCAGGTTGCCGCCAAAGAAGATGAGGATGTTGGCGAGCATAGGTACGATGGCGCCAAAGGTTTCGGACAAAAACGGCGGCACGCCATCGGGCATCTTGATGGTGATGCCCTTGGTCTGGCAGAAGCGCGTGACCTCGACGGAGACCAAGGCAACGATGATGGCGGTAAACAGGCCCTGCGCACCCAGATAGGTGCAGGGGACCGCCTGGAGCACGGACTCGTCAGCAAGCTGGTAGTAGGACGACGGCGCCGCGGCGATCAGGAACATCACCAGCGAGGTCATGCCGGCGTTAAGCTTGGGCATCTTGTAGGTGCCCGCCAGGTTATATGCGATTGCGAACGTCACGATCACCGACAGTATGCCCATCGTCATATTGAAGGGGATGAGCAGCGTGAGCTTATTGGCCGTCGCAAAATCGAGCCAAGGGCCAAAGACGGACCAGAACCCGCCCTGCGCCACCAGGTCGGCCGTGACCGGCGGGTTGGCGAGGATCATAAAGACGGCAGATACCAAGATGAAGCTGATCGCGCTCATAAAGCCCTTTTGCATGGAGGCAAAGTGGCGCTCGGTGCCGCAGAAATTGGCGATAGGGGTCAGTTTTTCCTGAAGCAGGGTCATGAACTTCTCCATGGTCGCCTCCTAACCCAACAGCGACTGGGCGAGTGCCAGCACGTTGGCGGCGTTGCCCATGCCGTAGTCCTGTGCGGGGATGACCGCGGTCGGCTTACCGCTCCCCTGCTTGACGGTGTTGAGCTGGTAGGACACCTGCGGCCCCAAGAGCAGCACGTCATAATTGGCGCACGTCTCCTGATACTCGCCGATACCCACCGCATCGATATCGAGCTCGATGCCGTTTTGCTCCGCATATTTCTCGAGTTTCTTCATCAGAATGCTTGTAGACAGACCAGCTGCGCAAACAAGAAGGATCTTCATAAGGGATTCCCTTCGCATTGATTGGTTGGATAGTCACCGCACGCCGCTAGGCGTTCTTGGTTGCAGTGCACTCATACAGGCAGATCAGCTCCTGCACGAGCTCCTGAGCAAGCATGGAGCACATGAGGTGGTCCTGAGCATGGACCAGCAACACATCCACCGACAGATGCTCGCCCGCTGCCTCAGTCGAAAGCAGCTGCGTTTGGATGTGGTGAGCCTTGATTCCCGCATCCTTTGACTGCTTCATGAGTTTGGCGGCGGCGTCAAAATCCCCCGCTTTTGCCTTTTCAAGGGCTTCGAAGGCAAGGCTGCGTGCCTCTCCCGCTGCAGCGACCAGCTGAAACGAAACCATCTCGGTTCCCTGATCGTCCATAACGGTCTCCTCTCCCGTGATGTTTGGTTTGTACTTGAATATTCGAAACGCCTATCTCCCGCCCGCAATCCTCGAGGTTTATTGCAGGTAGACAGACAGGGTTATCGACAAAAGAAGTCTTAAGCCGTATGCGCTTGCACAAGCGCCATCAGCTCATGCCAGGACCGGCGCTCGCGTAGGCGCTCGACCCCCTGGCGGTCCATAAAGATCTCGGCGAGCAGTGAGCTCAAGATCCGCGCCTCATCGCCGCCCGACCGGGCAAACGACACCATAAAGACGATATCGACCTCATGGCCGTATTCGTCCCAAAGAATGGGATGTTCGAGCAGGCCCACGGCAACAAAGGCCTCGGCGCTCAAGGGATGCATCCCATGGGGCATGGCTACCCCATTGCCAAACGAGGTGGCACTCGCGCTCTCGCGCTCGGCGACCTCTTGGGCAAACTGGGCATCGACACGGCCGCTCTCGACGGCGCGCTCGGAGAGATATCGGAGAACGGCCTGCTTCGACGACGCCTCAACGCGGTTGAAGAACAGGGCACGGCTAAAGAAAGAGCTTACGGAGTCCGATTGCGCAGTGTCGTCGCTCAGCACCTTGCGGATAGCGTTGACATCGCTCGTCTCCAAGAAGAAATCGGCCTCGCGGACGGGCACGGGCAACTTGACGTTGAGCGGCACCGTTGTGAACACGTAGTCGATGTGCGAAAAATCGAACGTTCCCACGCGGGCGACATCGCATGTCTCAATCGAATCGATATACATGCCAAACTGCTTGCGGTACTGGTGCTCGAGCATACGGGCGCTTCCCGCTCCCGAGGCGCACACGATCAGGATGCGCTTGCGACGCGGCTGGTCGGCTTGCTGCTCGAGGGCCAGGGCAAATGCCATGGCGATGTAGCCGAGCTCTTCATCAGAGGGCTGGCTGCCAAAATGACGCTCGAGTACCTGCGAGGTGCCAGCTGCCATCGAATAGGCCAACGGAAACCTCGTCTTGATATCGGGCAACATGGGGTTATCCATATGCATGTGATATTCAAGGCGATAGCCCAGAGGGCCGATATGCCGAGCAAGGTCCATGCGAAGTTCAAGATCGCTGCTAAAGTCAAACCTAAACTCATCGTTGACCGCACGTACCATCTCGGAAGCAATCTCCCACATCTCGTCCGAGATAACGGCAGAGCCCTTCTCGGGCACGCCCGTGCCCCTGCCGAGCAAATGGATTGCGATAAAGGCAGCCTCTTCTCGGGGCATGCTCACGCCCAGGGCATCCTTGATGTTTGCGGCAATCTGGAAAGCCGCGGCGTATTCGCGCGTTCCCTCCAGTTTTTGAACGTCCGATTCTGCAGCTGGGACATAGCAGCCCTGCTCGATGCGGCCAAGAGCAATGTAAAGATGCATGATGAGATTGCGGGATGCCAGCGAGCTCACCGTGACGGGCGAGGCCGTCAGGGCATCGTCCACACATGCGGCGATGGCCCGCAGGCGCTCGGCGAGCTTTGCATCGTCGGTGTCGGGCAACACGGGCCTCACCAGCGAGGCCAGGCACAGGCGCCGTTGTGACTCCCCGCCCGCAACGCGGATTCCGTAGCGTGGGCGCTTTTCGAGCGTTAAGTCAAATTGGGCGAGTTTCTGCTCTACCAGACGCATGTCATTGGACAGAGTCCGCGCCGAAACGTAGAGTAAATCCGCATACTCCTCAATCGTCACCCACTGGGACCGCATGAGGAGGTCGTTAAGAAGGAAGGACACACGGCCATCGCGCGTATCAGGAATGCCCGGATGGGCCAGAGCCGCACCGTCTAGCAAGCGAGCAAGCTCATCTGCACGTGCAACATCGATACGATACTGCCCCTTGCTGCCAACGATGCGTGCAACCCCTGCAAGGCTGTCGTTTGCGCGATGGATATAGTTTCTCACGGCGCGCTCGCTTACCTCGAGACGCTTGGCAAGTACCGCGACAGCGACAGGCTGAGCGTCCTCGATCATATTTACAAGCTGCTTGACGCGAGCATCCATGTCCTCCTCCTTTCCCTGCGTCTAGTCTAACGCGGTAAAGAATGACACTCCACGTCGCGCTCGTTCCGCCAACTCGGAACAGGTTGCGGGGAGTCCAGCTGAGCTATGGAGAGCCTGGGGAGAGGGCCCGAAAGCAATGCGTCGGTGTGAGATGCGCTTTCCGCAGTCATTGGGGACAGATTTAAATTAGTAGTCATTGAGGACGTTCTTGTTTGACTAGTCGTTTAAGAACGTCCCCAATGACTACTCACCCATCGGGGACTAGGTAAATAGCAAAAGCCCCGCAGTCGGAGCGGACTGCGGGGCTCATGAAGAGAGGCTAGTTTGTGGGCGTCTTGCCTGGCGCCCACGAGAGAGGCAACAGAGTAGAGACTACTCGTGGATGCGGGTACCGGAAAGGCCGGCCATGGTCTCGGCGGCCTTGTCCAGGGCGCCGATGATGCAGGTGCGGCCCTTACGGGAACGGGCGAACTTGATGGCAGCGCGGACCTTGGGCTCCATGGAACCCTTGCCGAACTGACCCTCGTCGGCCAGACGCTCGGCCTCGTCGGCGGTGAGGTCCTCGAGCTCCTCCTGGTTGGGCTTGCCAAAGTTGATGGCGACATGCTCAACGGCGGTCAGCAGGAACAGAACGTCGGCGTCGCAGTCCTCGGCCAGCAGCTCGCCGCCCAGGTCCTTGTCGATGACGGCGGGAACGCCCTTGTAGCAGCCCTTGTTCTCGTAGTCGCGGACGACGGGGATGCCGCCGCCACCGCAGGCGATGACGATGAACTCGTTGTCGAGCAGGTTGAGGATGGAGTCGGCCTCGACGATCTTCTTGGGATCGGGGGAAGCGACGACGCGACGCCAGCCGCGGCCGGAATCCTCGACGAAGACCTTGGAGGGATCCTCGGCCATGAACTCCTTGGCCTGCTCCTCGGTGTAGAAGGGGCCGATCGGCTTGGTCGGGTTCTTGAACGCGGGATCGTCCGGGTCGCACTCGATCTGGGTGACGACGGTGGCGGCGTGCCAACGCTTATAGCGCTTGTGCATCTCGCGGCCAATGCCCTGCTGCAGGTGATAGCCGATGTAGCCCTGGGACATGGCGCCGCACTCGGGCAGCGGCATCTCGGGGGTGCCGATGGCGTCGTGGGCAGCGGCGAAGGCGTTCTGAATCATGCCGACCTGCGGACCGTTGCCGTGGGTGATGATGATCTCGTTGCCCTGCTCGATCAGGCCGAGGAGAGCGTGAGCGGTGTTGCTCACGGCCTCGATCTGCTCAACGGGGTTGTTGCCGAGGGCGTTACCGCCAAGGGCGACGACGATACGATCGGGCTTGCCAAGAGGCTTAGACATTGCTGGAATCCTTTCTGTAAAAGGCCTACAACCCATTAATAACCCGCGCCCGTGCGATACGCGAGTTTATTAAGGTTTATATTCTCTTTATCGCTCATTTTATTCATTTTGAAAATAGCTGAACGGTGAACGGTCGTTTTTATCCGCTCAGCGTACAGAACCCCAGCTCAAGCATATCTACGTCATTTACGTGCAACTTTATTTTAATAGAGCAGGGATTAGACCAGATTATGCAAACTATATCTTTGCTAAACACAAAACAGGCAGCGCAAAATCTTACTCGCACTATACGAGATTCTATGCACTTATTGGACGAGTATGCAGCCCTACAATAACATGGCGTTTTTCATCCAACTTAAGGAATAGACAAGTGCTCATACCGCGCGTCGGCCGGCAGCCGGCGAGCCGTCTCGTCGATTGCCGCTTCCAGAAATTCAAAAACTGATATTGCGCGCGCAATTGCGGCATGGTACTTTAGCGAAGAACAGCGCGGGCTGGGGCGACAGAGATCTGTCGTGAAGTTTGGGTTCGGCGACCCCGCCGCTGTCTTCTCCTTATCCGCCAGCGAACCCCTTGAGCGACGGATCGAGGAGGTCCTTACTATGACAAAAATGCTCAAGATCACGCTGAATGGCGAGACGTTTCTCGCCGATATGCTCTGGGACAAGGCTCCCGAGACATGCAAGCTGTTCGAATCGTCCTGTCCGGTCGAGTCACGTATCTTTTCGGCCAAGATCTGCGATGCCGAGGTAACCTATCCCGTATCGGGCCCCATTGCCAATTATGAGCACATCGAGAACCCCGTTTTTCACGAGCCGGCGGGCGCCGTGAGCTGGTATGGCGGATGGTCGTCAATCTGCATCTTCTTTGACGTGTGCGAGCCCTTTGGCACCTGCAACATGTTCGCCCGCATCTGCGAAGCCGACCGCGAGCGCTTTGCCGCCGCCTGCCGCAATGTCTGGGACAACCAGGGCATGTGCATCAAAAACGAAATCGTCGAGATCGAAGCGGAGGCCTAAAGATGATGGATATCAACACCCTGCTCGCACTCGACCTTGCCGAGTACACCACTGCACTTGAGGCCCTCGCCGACCAAATGATGCTCGAGGAACCGCGCGATATCGACTACATGCGCCGCCGCAAGCTTGATACAGGCCGCGAATTCGCCGTCTGGAACTTCACCGTCGGCTACTGCATGAACGCGGCCGACGCCCTCTCCCTCCTGCGAGCCCAGGCCAACGAAAACGCCAACGACGGCACCGCCGACCTCGCAACGATCAACAACAGCGCCGCGCGCCTGTGCGACTGGTTCTCGGGCGCCTTCGACGTCACCGGCAAAATGGATGACACCACGGCAATCCTCGCCCACAGCCGCGACCTCTACGCCCAGGTAGAGACTCACGAACAGTTTGCAGCCCTCACCCGCGCCACCGAGCGCTATCTGGTCCAGCTCCAATTTTGGGTCGACCGCCAGATTCCCTGGCCGGCCATTAGCGACCTCGTCCACGGCTACCGCCTACGCACGGAGTCCGGCGAGACAAGGTAACCAAGCAAGCAGCACCGACAACACCCCACCATCGGGATCCAAAGTAAGAATCAGAGGGCTGGAGACGCACCCAACAGCGTCCCCAGCCCCTTCGCAAAGTAGAGCACTGTTTCAGTGGCTTTGAGGCCTATTCGAACCTTTGCTATCTCCCAATTTTTGTATATTTACGACAATATTATCTGCCAATTTTTGTATGATTTTAGGCGATTCTATCTGTCAATTTTTGTCATTTGGGGGTTTAATGCTACGCCGTAAGGTCACTGATAGGCTTTTGAGCTGGAAGAATAACTCCAATAAGGCATTACTCGTTACTGGTGCGCGTCAGATTGGCAAGAGCTATGCGATTCGCGCGTTTGGAAAAAGCAACTACGCTTCGTATTTTGAGGTCAATTTACTACTCGATGTCGAAGCAAGGAATGCACTTGTTGGCGCAAAGAACTCCGTTGACTTTATCAACCGCGTAGCCCTTCTTGCGGATGCGCCGCTTGTTGAGGGCGATACGCTTGTCTTTGTCGATGAGATTCAGGAGTATCCGCAGATCGTTACACTCATGAAGGCGTTGGTCGAGGATGGGCGCTTTAGCTATGTCTTCTCGGGGTCTATGCTTGGGACTGAGTTTAAGGGGATCTCTTCTTTTCCGGTGGGGTATGTAGAGCACATTGTTATGCGCCCGATGGATTTTGAAGAGTTTTGTTGGGCAAACAGCGTTAGCGAGAATGTGCTTGCAGGCATTCGCAGCTGCCTTGTCGAGAAACATCCTGTCGAAAACTATATTCATGAGGCGATGCTCAAGAACTATAGAGCTTATATCGTTTGCGGCGGCATGCCGGAGGTCGTTCAGAATTATATTGATTCGGGTTATTCGCTCGTGAGCACACGTGAGCTTCAAACTCAGCTGGTCGATCAGTACAAAAGCGATATCTCAAAATATGCATCGACTCGAGCGTTTAACGTTCGGTCGATTTTTGAGCAAATTCCCGTTCAGCTTGAGGCGGAGTCTCATCGCTTTGTTGTTTCGTCTCTGGGTGAGGGAGCTCGCCTTAAAAAATATGAGCAGGATTTCCTGTGGCTTGTTAACGCAGGTGTTGGATTGATGGTCGCCAGGGTGACGGAGCCACGGAGTCCTCTCAAGAGGACGGAGAAAACGACAGCCTTCAAACTATACGAGTCTGATACAGGCATGCTCGCATCGCGATACCCCGGCAGCACCGCACGCGCTGTCTATCTTGATATGAAAACTCCCAACCTTGGTGGTCTCTATGAGAACGTGGTCGCGCAGGAACTCGTTGCCCTCGGGGCGGATGCATGGTACTACCAAACGCGTGAGGTCGGTGAAGTTGACTTTGTGATCGAAGGCGTCCACGGTCATGTTGTCCCAATCGAGGTCAAATCGGGCAAGAAAGTTCGAGCGCACGCGGCCCTCGATCGTCTGATGAGTGTGGGCGAGTACAAAATTCCCGAAGCCGTTGTACTAAGCCACGAGAATCTCAGCAAAGAGGGCAAGGTTCTGTACGTTCCAATCTACATGACGTTTTGTCTCGATGAGTTTATGGAAAAGGATGACCCCAATAACGATTTCTCGTTCGCACCCATATCTCTCTAGCCATTTGAATCCGCAATCCAGCCCCGTCCACACATCAATGCATTTCCCAAGGTGCTGCGCGTTTCGCGCCAAAGGCGCGAAAAAGCAAAGGGATAAGGCGTTGCAACAGCCACGCCCCCCATCCATCCCCAAAGTAACGCGCCTTTCGCGGTAAAGCCGCGAAACAGCGAAGGGGACGGAATACCCGACCAACTACGTCCTTCATCCGCCCACACAATCCGAGGACGTAGTCGCAGCAGGATCTGAGGGCTGACCTTCGCGGACACTCCGCAGGACGAAAGAACCCCCGCCGCACGTAGTGCGCAGCGGGGGTTCTTTCATGTCCGAGGACGTCCGCGAAGGTCAGCCCTCAGATCCTGCGGTGAGAGACCTAGGCCTCGTTGTACACCGTCTTGAGCTTCAGCAGGTGAGCGTAGCGGTCCATAGCGGCCTGCTCGTTCTCCTTGAAGAGCTCCTCGGCGCGCTCGGGGAAGGAACGCGTCAGCGAAGCGTAACGGGCCTCGTTCATCAGGAACTCCTGATAACCGCCCGCGGGCTCCTTGGAATCGAGCGAGAACTTCTTGCCGGCAGCAGCCTCGGGGTTGAAGCGGAAGAGGTTCCAGTAACCGCACTCGACAGCCTTCTTCATCTCGGCCTGGCAGTTCTGCATGCCGCCCTTCTTGATGGAGTGCATCTCGCAGGGGCTGTAGCCGATGATGAGGGACGGGCCGTCGTAGGCCTCGGCCTCGTGGATGGCCTTGAGGGTCTGAGCCGGGTTGGCGCCCATGGCGACCTGCGCCACGTAGACGTAGCCGTAGCTCATGGCAATCTCGGCCAGAGACTTCTTCTTGGTCACCTTACCGGCAGCGGCGAACTGAGCGACCTGGCCCAGGTTCGAGGCCTTGGAGGCCTGACCACCGGTGTTGGAGTAAACCTCGGTGTCGAAGACGAAGACGTTGACATTGTGGCCGGAAGCCAGGACGTGGTCCAGGCCACCGAAGCCGATGTCGTAGGCCCAACCGTCGCCGCCGAAGATCCAGAAGGACTTCTTGGTGAGGTAAGCCTTGTCGGCGAGGATCGCCTTGGAAGCGTCACAGCCGCACTTCTCGAGCTCGGCAACGTAGGCAGCGGCAGCGGTCTTGGAGGCCTCGGCGTCGTTGACGGAGTCGATCCAAGCCTGGCCGGCAGCCTTGAGCTCATCGGACGGACCATCGGCAGCAATGATGTCCTGGGTAGCGGCGATCAGCTTGTGTTGAACGGCCTCATAGCCAACGGCCATGCCCAGACCGTGCTCGGCATTGTCCTCGAACAGGGAGTTGTTCCACGCCGGGCCGTGACCGTCCTTGTCCTTGCAGTAAGGAGCGGTGGCAGCGGGGTTGCCCCAAATGGAGGAGCAGCCGGTGGCGTTGGAGATGAACATGCGGTCGCCGGCGACCTGGGTCACCAGGCGTGCATAGGCGGTCTCGGCGCAGCCGGCGCAGGAGCCGGAGAACTCCAGGTAGGGCTGCTTAAACTGGCTGCCCTTGACGTTGGCCGCGATGAGCTCCTTCTTCTCGGAGACGTTCTCGACCATGTAGTCCCAAACGGGCTGCTGGTCCATCTCCTGCTCGGTGGGAACCATCTCGAGGGCACCCTTGGGGCAGACCTTGACGCAGTTGGTGCAGCCCATGCAGTCGAGCGGGGACACGGCCATGGTGAACTTCATGCCCTTGGCCTTGGGGCCCATGGCGTCGAGCGTGCGGGTAGCCTCGGGCGCGGCGGCAGCCTCGTCTTCGGTCATCGCGAACGGACGGATGGTGGCATGCGGGCACACATAGGCGCACTGGTTGCACTGGATGCACTTGGTCTCGTCCCAGTGAGGAACGACCACGGCGACGCCGCGCTTCTCGTATGCGGAGGCGCCCAGCTCAAACTGGCCGTCGGCACAATCGACGAAGGCGGAGACGGGCAGGCTGTCGCCATCCATGCGATCGATGGGCTCGAGCAGGTTCTTGACCTGCTGGGCGATGGCGGACTTGGTCTCCTCGGAGAGCTCGACGGGAGCGGCATCCTCGGCGGTTGCCCAGTCGGCCGGAACCTCGAACTTACGGAAGGCGGTAGCGCCGGCATCGATGGCCTTGTGGTTGGCGTCGACGATGGCCTGGCCCTTCTTCATGTAGGACTTGGTGGCCGCGTCCTTCATGTACTGCAGAGCGTCCTCGGCGGGCAGGACCTTGGCCAGCGCGAAGAAGGCGGACTGGAGCACCGTGTTGGTGCGCTTGCCCATGCCGACCTTGGCAGCCAGGTCGATAGCGTCGATCAGGTAGACGTTGACGTTGTTGTTCGCGATGTAGCGCTTGGCCACGGCGGGCATGTGCTCGGCGAACTCCTCATCGCTCCACTGGCAGTTGACCAGGAAGGTGCCGCCCGGCTTGACGTCGCGGACCATCTTGAAGCCCTTAACGATGTAGCTGGGGTTGTGGCAGGCGACAAAGTCGGCCTTGGTCACGTAGTACGGCGAGCGAATCGGGGAATCACCAAAGCGCAGGTGCGAGACGGTGACGCCGCCGGTCTTCTTGGAGTCGTACTGGAAGTAGGCCTGAACGTACTTGTCGGTGTGGTCGCCGATGATCTTAATCGAGTTCTTGTTGGCGCCGACGGTACCGTCGCCACCCAGACCCCAGAACTTGCACTCGATGGTGCCGGGGGCTGCGGTGTTGGGCGCATCCTCGGCCTCGGGCAGGCTCAGGTTGGTCACGTCATCGACGATGCCGATGGTGAACTCGCGCTTGGGCTCGTCCTTCTTGAGCTCCTCGAAGACAGCGAACGCAGACGCGGGAGGCGTGTCCTTGCTGCCCAGGCCGTAACGGCCGCCGACGACCTTGATGCCCGTCTTGCCGGCCTCGTAGAGAGCGGAGACGACGTCCTGGTAGAGCGGCTCGCCGATGGAACCCGGCTCCTTGGTGCGGTCCATAACGGCGATCTTCTTGACGGTCTCGGGGAGAACGTCGACAAAGTGCTTGATGGAGAACGGACGGAACAGGCGAACCTTGACCAGGCCGACCTTCTCGCCGTGAGCGTTGAGGTAGTCGATGACTTCCTCGAGCACGTCGCAGAAGGAGCCCATGCACACGACGACGCGATCAGCATCGGGAGCGCCGTAGTAATTGAACAGGCCGTAATCGGTGCCGAGCTTCTCGTTGATCTTCTTCATGTAGCCCTCGACGACGGCGGGAAGCTCGTCGTAGACCTTGTTGCAGGCCTCGCGGTTCTGGAAGAAGATGTCGCCGTTCTCGTGGCTGCCGCGGGTATGCGGGTGCTCAGGGTTGAGCGCGTGATCGCGGAAAGCTTGGACGGCGTCCATGTCGCACATCTCGGCCAGATCCTTGTAGTCCCACATGGCGACCTTCTGGATCTCGTGGCTGGTGCGGAAGCCATCGAAGAAGTTAAGGAACGGGGTCTTGCCCTCGATGGCGGCAAGGTGAGCCACCGGCGAGAGGTCCATGACCTCCTGGACGTTGCCCTCGGCGAGCATGGCGAAGCCGGTCTGACGGCAGGCCATGACGTCGGAGTGATCACCGAAGATGTTCAGGGCATGCGAAGCGACGCAACGCGCGGAGACGTGGAAGACGCCCGGGAGCTGCTCGCCCGCAATCTTGTACATGTTCGGGATCATCAGGAGCAGACCCTGAGAAGCCGTGTAGGTGGTGGTCAGAGCACCGGCGCCCAACGAACCGTGAACGGTACCGGCTGCACCCGCCTCGGACTCCATCTCGACGACCTTGACCGGGGTGCCAAAGATGTTCTTGCGACCCTGGGCCGCCCACTGGTCGACATGGTCGGCCATCGGGCTGGACGGCGTAATGGGATAAATTCCCGCTACCTCGGTGAACGCATACGAAACATATGCGGCCGCCTCGTTGCCGTCCATAGACTTAAACTTACGCGCCATATACCCCTCTCCTCTCATATAGGTATACAGGCCCCGGCGATCGCCGGGATGTTGGCGTGATGGGATTTTCGTTGTTGCTTCCGATCATCTGACAGGCGGACTCAGCGGCAGGTACATGGCGTGGAGAGAAGGCATGCCGAGGCGAGGAGAGCTGCACGCGCTCCACAGGCCCAGCTACCCGTCTTGCACATGACCGAGCGCCGCAAAGGCCGCATGCCGGATGCTCCCGGGCACGCCCCGGCGATGGGAAGCGCCCGCAACGGAAATCCGCATGCGGGTTTATTGTACCCCGCCGTCAGGCCATATTTCGGCAAATATAGGTGGGCGGTAGAGGTTTACCTTAGGTGACTGCCAAGGGCCAAAATGGTCCCTCCATCCCCGGGCGACTGGCTCTGGCGCGCCAAGGAGTGTCCCCAAGTGCCGGCAGAAAAGGAACGTCCCTATCTGCTGGCTAGAGGGCGCCGAGGAGGATGGCGTAGGTGGTGGATTCGCCGAGCTTGAGCTCGTCGCCGGGGTTGAGCTGGGCGGAGCGGCCAGGCTCTACTTGAATACATACACTCGTGGCCCCGTTTACCACCACGGTGCCGTTGGTGGACGCCAGGTCCTCGACAAACCATGTGCCAGAATCGTCGCACCAGATATGGGCATGGCGGGCCGAGACGTCGTCGCCGACGTCGGTGATGTCGCCTTCCCCCGTCGCCAGCGCGCCGATCTCGACGCCCTCCTCACTCGGCTGAATCCAGCGCGGGGCGCTCACCACGTAGCCGTTTTGCACGCGCAGCAATCCCAGCGGATGCGCCGGCGCGACCTCGTGCTCGCCCGCGACCGAAGACGTGCTCAGCGAGCGCGGCGTCGACGTGGCGCCGCCACAGGTCGCATGAGCGTAGTCGATGGCATAGGTCACCGACGAACGGACATCCGCCGAGCAGCCCACGGCGACAAACAGCACCAGGATGGCCTCGGCGCGCTCGGCGGGCATGAGTTCAGCCGCCTGCGACAGGCGCTCGAGCGCATTGCGATAGAGATTCGTGTCTTGATGGCATTCCTCGAGTGCCCGCACCATGGGCTCGCCAGCGGGGCCGCACACCATATTGGTCACGGCCGCAGCGTCCATGGGATTGCGACGGCGCAGAGCCAGCTGCGACATAATGCGCGCGGCCGAGGTTCCGTAATCGGCAAAATAACGTTCCTGCAGCGTGCCGACCGGCGCGCGCACGATAAAGCGCGAAACCCAGGAGCGATCGGCGGCACGACTCTGCGGACTACGGCCGTCGGCGAGCGGACGGCTCGAGAGTACCAGGCCGCACAGTTCGATATGGCTCAGGTGCGCTGCGCGCTTAAAGATGTCAAACATTGCCCCGCACGGGGTGAGCTCAGCTTGAGAAGCCATGGCTTAGCCCTCCTTGGTCGCAGAGATAGTGTCGGATGCTTCGGCCGGCCCGCCAAAGGCGCGGGCAGCCGCGGCTCCGCCGGCAAGCGGCGTCGCCATGGGAATTTTCGCACGTCGTGCTGACACGACGGGAAGCTCAAAGGCAAACCCCATCGCCAGCAAAAACCACGTGAGCGCATAGGTTGCAATTATGGCGGCCACCAGGCCACCCGCCACGGCATGCTGGGAAAACACGGCACATGCGAGTGCGACCAGAGCCGGAACCTCGCAGGCGGAAAGGGCCAACACGCCCTGCAGGAACCCCGCGCGGCGATTGCGCGCCAAGGCTCCGGCGGCAATGCCCGCCACGCCCGGCAGCGCCAACGCCAGCGCGGCGATAATGGCCGGCAGCCTCCCGGACCACATAAGCGGTCCCACGACGAGCGTCACATGGGCGCCCGACGCCAACAGCGCCGCTGATACCACGACCGCAGCCCAAAGCACGCCGCATACCGCCGTCGCACCAACCATCGCCGCACGCCGGGCCGTGTGCCCCGACACCTCCATCGGGCACGGCACGAGCGGCTCGGCGCGAAGCGAGCGGGCGACATTTTGCGCATAGTGGTCGCAAAATGCCGAGAGCGCCGCCTCCACCGCAGCCGGCTCGGGACGATCTTCCTGATGGCAGGACAGGCAGGCCATCATCACATCGAACAGCTGAGCGTCGACAAACGCCAGCGCATCGCGCAGATCCTCGGAATTTGGATCGAGCCCCAGCTGCTGAGCCTGCTCGGCCGCGGCAAGTGCCACATCGGGCTCGCGTCGCAGCAGTTGCGTCAAGTCGCAGCCGGGCGCGTGGGCGCCGACGGGATAATCGGGCAGCGTATCCATCTTGAGGCGATAAGGGCTGGCGATATCGCGCGTCTTTTTGCGCGAGCCCGAAGTACCCGACGCACCCGGCGCTACTTCGTACGGCGCGACACCGGCGATGAGCTCGTAGACCGTGCTCGCCGCTGCATAGACATCTATCGCCGGCGACATGCGAAGTATGCGCAGGTCGGGGATATCGTCGGTGAGCATCTCGGGCGGGGCGTAGGCAACCGTCGCGCGGCGCAACGTGGCATAGCGCTCGGTAAACGACGCCTTGCCGCCGGTGCCGGCCACCGCAGAGGCGGGCTCGAGCGCCAGCGACGAGCCAAAGTCGATCAAGCACAGGTCGAAGGTGCCTTCGGCAAGCTGTCGGTCGAGCGGCAGGCGCGCCGTGCGCACCATAATATTAGCGGGCGAGATATCGCGATGGACGAACCCCTCGCCTACCAAGCTCATGCGGCAGAGCAGATCGAACAGGTCGCGACCCAGGCGCGCCGCCACGAGTGGCGACAGACGCCCGGCATCGTCCACGGCAAGGCGCGGGCGCAGGCGAGCGAGCGTCTCGCCCTCGACCCACTCCATGACAATCGCGGGCACGCCGTCGACCTCGCCCCACCCGTATAATCGGGGAAAGCCCTTAAGGCCCGAAAGGGCACGATGGCATTCATATTCCTCGCGAAACGCCGCCTTGAACTTGGTGACCAGCGCCTCGTGGGCGACATCGTCATCAAATTCGTCGCGTGTTGGCAAGATGAGCTGCTTGAGCGCCACGGCCTCGCCCTGCGCGTTGACGGCACGCGTCACACGGCCGATACCGCCGCGGCGCATGGTGGCGTCATCGGCAAACAGCATCGTAAAACGGCGCAGGTAGGCGGGAAGCTCGTCCGTGCCCAGGGCGACGGCCGGCTCAAACCCGTCGACGCGCGCCAGGCGCAGGCCCACCATGGGATCACGGTTGAGCGACTGGGCTACCGTAGAAGCGAGGTCGTTCGTCATAGGGCGATCGCCGCCACATTGGTGTTGAAGTTGTTGAGCGCGACGTCGTCATCGCCGTAATGTCCCACCCATTGGCACAGGTTGGTGTAGCAGCCCCACAGATTGGCGTACTGCCGATACCACTTAGATTTGGTCGAGAACCTTTGTCGACCGAACTCGGCACGGATAACAAACATGTCATTCGCCAGGGTGTCGCACGGTCCGGTATCGCCCGTAGCGTTATAGGTCGAAACCACGCTGTTGGCGCGGGCGACATAGCCATCGAGCATGTTGTATTTGGTCACGAGCCAGCTGTGAATACTCTCCTCCTCGGCAGCCGAGAGGCCAGCAGAGCCCGCGTCCCCGCCGGCACCGCCGTCCGTCGAGCCATCACTCGAAGATCCACCGCCAGAGGCGGAGCCCGAACCGGAACCGCCGCCCGACGAATCGGAGCTGGAGCCAGACGAACCCGAACCGCCGGGCTTGCCTGTCTGTTGGGCGTCCTGCCCCTTCTGCTGCTCGGCCTTATTTATGACGGATGCCACACTGTTGTTGGAAAGCTTCGTGATGATCTTGGTGTTGGTGAGCACGATGGTCTTGCCGTTTGCCAGCGTAACCTCGTTGTCCGCTGTTTCGGGACTGTCCGCATCGTCGCCACCAAACACAACGTGCGAGACCACGCTCGCCCACGTATATCCGGTTGTCGTTCCCAGGTCGCTTTTGGCCTTGCGCCCAATATGCAGCTCGCGCGCAGCATGCGCCTGCACCATGGACGGCACCGTCATGCCATAAGCCGAAACACCGGCTATGACCAGCACGAGCGAGCAAGACAGCAGCACACACGCCCGAGGCGCCAGGCCCAGCCGGCGTCGCATGCGCACCGCGGCGCCATGCTTTGTCTGAGTGCCCCCGGGCCGCATGCGTTCTCCTCCAAACAAAAACACGCCGCTTAAAAGCGGCGCATTCTTTCATATCCACTTTTGAGTGTATCAGCGAACCCAAAAGGTTGCGCAACGAATGGGCAAATACGAGGTGCAAGCGGACCCATCCACGCGATAAGCGGATGAAAAGCAGGTTTGTTGCACAACAAATAAATGAACGCGCGCTCAATTATGAGTGCCCCGTGCGGCAGGCCGACGGGACATGCCGCGGAGCTGACGCCGCCTAAATAGCGCGGCGGGCCTCGATAGCGCGGCCAAGCGTAAGCTCGTCGGCATACTCCAAGTCGCCGCCCACGGGAAGACCGCTCGCAAGACGCGATACCTCAACGCCCAATGGCTTGATGGTGCGAGCAAGGTAGCTCGCCGTGGTCTCGCCCTCAATGTTGGGGTTGGTGGCGATAATGACCTCATGGATGTCCTCGTGGCCCAGGCGCGCCAGCAGCTCGCGAATATGCAGCTGCTCGGGACCGATCTTGTCCATGGGGCTGATCACGCCGCCCAGCACATGGTACAGGCCATGGTAGCTGCCCGTGCGCTCGATTGCCTGGACGTCGCGCGGCTCGCCCACCACGCAAATGCGAGTGGTATCGCGCATCGGGTCCTGGCAGATGGAACACTCGTCGGCCGTGGCGTAGTTAAAGCAACGGCTGCAAAAGTGGACCTCTTGCTTGACCTCCAGGATGGCCTCGGCCAGGCGGCGAGCCTCCTCGGCATCGGCCTCGAGCAGGTAATAGGCGATGCGCTGAGCCGACTTGGGACCAATGCCCGGCAGACGACCCAGCTCATCGAGCAGTTTTTGCAGACTGTGATTCGCACTCATATATATGCGCGTCTTAGAACGGCATGCCCGGGATGTTGAGGCCGCCGGTGATGGCGCCCATCTGCTTGTTGGCGAGCTCGTTGACGCCGCGGACGGCCTCGTTAACGGCAGCCATGATCATGTCCTGCAGCATATCGACGTCCTCGGGATCGAGGGCATCGGGGTCTATGGTGAGGTTGACGAGCTCCATCTCGCCGTTGACGGTCACCTTGACCATGCCGCCGCCGGCGGAGGCGTCGACGGTCTGGGACTTGAGGTTCTCCTGCGCGGCGGCAAGCTGCTCCTGCATCTTGCGGGCCTGCTTCATCATCTGCTGCATGTTCATACCGGCCATAATGGCTCCTTTACGTGCGGCCGCGCAACGAGCTGCAAGGGCAGCCGGGACGCGGCGAGACTTTCAAACGCAAAAATCGTACCACGGCGCGGGGCAAGCAAGCGGGGCGGACGTGTTACCTCAGTCGATATACATGTCCTGGAGTGCAAGCCGCACCCAAAGATTATGCAAGGTTGAATAATTCGCATCTGAATATTATTGAAAGCTAAATCTTGTAGAGCCGGAACCCGACATTTTCTGCATCCAGCTAGATAGCAAAATGCCGGACCGCTGCTCGGGGTGGCGCGCATGACGGCGGGGTATAATCTGATTGCCATAGATAGCAATTTGGAGGTGCCCCATGAATGCCCCCGACGCGCTCCAAAACATCCGCTCAAAACACCCCGTTGCATATGTGGTTCTCTACCTCTTTGTCGGCTGGGCATTGCTGGTTGTCATCACCCATGCCATAGCCTTTGGAGCAGAACTGCTGATAGCCAGCTCGGACCAGCCCGTCGTCAAATGGGAAGCGACCGATGAGTGCACCGACGGAACCCGAACCATTTACTACAACAGCCCGTCCCTCTACCAAGAGTTCAAGGTCAAGATAAAGGACTCCAAGATTGTCGATGCCGAACCGGGCTCTTTCTTGACAATCGGAGCAACCCTCAACGCCGAGCAAGTCGAGTACACGGACAGCTATGCGGCGTATCGTATCGACCTCAGCATCCTAGACCGACCGTCGCGTACCTGCCTGCTCGAATGCGAGATACGTGGCACCACACTACACATGTCCGAAATACAGATGCGCCCGGACATTGAGCCCTCTTCTTGAGCGGTATACCCGCCCGCACGGTTACTCCACCGGCTTGAAGATGGTGGCCTGGCCAAAGACGTTGCGGATGAGGGCTTTGGCCTCATCCTCGGTCTGCGGGATGCTCGGGGCTGCGCCCTGGTGGCCGAAGGGGCTGCCGGCACCAGGGTTGGACTCCCAGGGAGCTGCAGGAGCGTCCTCCTCTTTGGGGGCAGCTGCAGCGGGCTTGGGCGCGGACGCCGCACCCGGCACGTCGAACGGGGGCAAATCGTCCCCGCCGGCATCGGCAGCAAAACCGCCGACCATGGCATCGTCGTAGGGAACCTGCTCGGATTCCCACGGCGCAGACGACGCGGCAGGCTGAGATTTGGGAGCGGCAGAGCGCTCGGGCGCTCGGGGCGCGGGCTCGGTCGGGAGCTTGCCCGTGGCAGGAGCGCCGGCAGGGTTGTCGGAGCGCAGCCAGGGGGCCTTAGCCAGGTCGGATGACTTGGGCGCAGGCGCGGCGGCGGGCTTGGGCGCGGGGACCGGAGCAGCCGGTTTGGGCGCCGCGGGCTCAGGCGCCGACGGGGTCGGTACCGCCACCGGCGCTGTTATTGGCTGCGGAGCGCTGGCGCTCGAGGATACAGGGGCCGCCGAGGACACGGGTTGCGGGTCCACAGATGCCGCAGCCCGTGCAGATGGAGAATGCTCCTCATGTTGAGGAGCCGGCGTGCCACCTCCATCCAGGACGTAGTCGACGGTGCGACGACCGAAGACCGCGCAGACCGTCGGCAGGACTACCGACTGCGTGTCGGCGCGGCCGAGCATCTTGATGGCAAAGGTAGAACCCGCGGGGAACGAGACCGTGAGCTTGGATCCATCGTCGGCCGTGGCGCGGGCGTTGAGCAAAAGGCCTGCATAGGAAGCCTGACGAGCCTTGACGCGCTCGACGACCTCGGCCCATTTGCGCTGGAGCTCGCCGGCGTCCTCGACCGCGGGGGTCTCGGCAGCACCGGCGGCGGCAACCTGGGCGGCATTGTTGGGCTTGGACACCGGCGCGGTCGATGCAGCAGGCGCGGGAGCCGGAGCCGTAACGGGTTGAGGTGCAGGCGTTACAGGTTTGGGCGCGGGAGCCGGAGCCGCAGACTTGGGCGCAGGCTGGGCAGCCGGAACAGCAGCGCCGCGGTCCCAAGGCATGCCGCCCTGATGCGCGGACGTAGCAGCGGGGGCGGCGGTCGCCGCAGGAGTAGCAGCTCGGGCACCCGAGATCAGCGTCGGCTGCTGGACAGCGGGTGCGGATGCAGCAGGCGCACTCGCTTGAGCAGCAGCCACGCTCGCCGGAACGGCGGCGTTGGCAACCATGGCCTCCAAGCGAGCCACGCGCTCAGCCAAAGCCTCAATCGTTAAATCGGCCTCGGGACGTGCCAGACGCGTGCAGGCGATCTCGAGCACCAGGCGCACGTCGCTCGCACCCCTCATCTCCAAGGCGGCATCGTCGAGCACGGTCAGCACGCGAGCCAAACGATCGGCAGGATGCTCGCCAAAGGCAGCGGCCTCGGCAGCAAGCGCCTCGGCCTGCTCGGAGCCGCCCTCAAACAGCTCGGCGCGGGCGCCGGCAACGCAGGCCACGTACACGTCGCGCACGTGCGCCACCAGATCGCGCGTCAGCTCCAGCAGGTCATTGCCTTCCTCGACCTGCGCGCGAATAAGCCCATACAGCTCGGCAACATCACGATCAGCAATGGCGCGCGCAAACTCGCCCAGAATCTGGTCCGAAACTTCGCCCAAAAGCGAGCGGGCATCGTCCGCATGCACGGTGCCGTTGCCGAAGACGCTCAGCTGCTCCAACGTGGAGAGCGCGTCGCGCATGCCGCCCTTGGCATGGCGTGCCACGATGGCAAGCGCCTCGTCGTCGTAGTCGAAGCCCTCCTGCTCGCACACGTAGGACAGGCGATGCTCGATATCCTCGTTACCGATGCGGTGGAAATCAAAGCGCTGGCAGCGCGAGAGGATGGTCTCCAGAATCTTTTGCGGGTCGGTAGTGCACAGCACAAAGATCACGTGCGCCGGCGGCTCCTCGAGCGTCTTGAGCAGCGCGTTAAACGCCGCCGTCGTGAGCATGTGGACCTCGTCGATGATATAGATCTTGTACTTGCCGCGCACCGGGGCAAAGTTAACGGAGTTGATGATCTCCTCGCGCACGTTGTCTACGCCGGTACGGCTTGCGGCATCGAGCTCGTAGACGTCTGGGTGGTTGCCCTCGGCGATAAGCTCGCATTCCTCACAGGTGCCGTCGGGCATGCAGCCGCTCGCACCCTCGGCGCGCGCCGCTTCGGCATTGCGGCAGAGCAGCGCCTTGGCAAGAATACGCGCCATGGTGGTCTTGCCCGTGCCGCGCGGACCGCAAAACAGGTACGCGTGGGACAGGCGCCCCTCGGTGATGGCGTGCTCGAGCGTCGAGACGATATGCTGCTGGCCCACCACGGAGTCGAAGGTGAGCGGGCGATACTTTCGGTACAACGATTCCATGGGTGCTCCCCCGGGTATACTGAGTCTTGTTGCCGCGGCGGCCATGCGGTCGCACGGCATACTGCATTCATAATAACCCGTACGGCGAGCCCGCCGCGATAGGAGTCCAAAGAGCATGGCAGACGCAGAGAGCAACCTCGTTCCCTCCGAAGCAGCCGACCAGGTCGAGGTCGCGCTCGAGACGCAGGCAGCAGCCGATGACGGCATCCTGTACCTCAACGAGTATCAGTACGAAAACGACCTCGTCACCGACTTTGCGCGCCTGGTCGCCTCGCCCAGGCGCCGTGGCTCCCTGTACGTCGCCGCTGCGATTGCCGCGCTCATCGGCATCGGCATGCTGGTGGCCGGCGGCAACTGGATCAAGTTCGGCGTCGTCCTGATCGTATTCGGCGCCTTTTTGGCCTGGTGGAGCAAAAATCTGCACCATACGCTCGCGCGCGACTTTATCGATGCCGTCGAGGCAGACGAATCCATGGGCGGCCGCTACCGCCGCGTCGCCGCCAACGAGGACGGCCTGATGGTCTGGGGCAAGAGCGGCAAGTCGCAGTTCTTCCCGTTTGAGAAGCTCGACCACGTGCTCGACGGCGAGCGCATCTTTGTGGCCATGTTCGCCGAGCAGGGCGTGACGATCCCCAAGGACACCTTTGTACGTGGTGATGCCGAGCAGTTTGGCTCCTTCCTCAAGGCGCGCATCAACAAAAAGCTGCGCATCGAGACCAAGAAGAAGAAAATGAAGGCCGAGAAGGCTGCCGCCAAGGCCAAGCAGGGCGACAAGGCAGACAAGCCCCAGGACAACAAGGCCAAACTGCGCAAGCAGAAGAAGAGTAAGAAGAAGCGCTAGCGCCGAGCGCCACTGCGAAGGGAATCTCATCCCGCTTCAGCGTAGGATGAGGCTCCCCCAACAGGACCTTCGAGCTACTTCACTTCAAACCTTAAGAGCCTTCTCTCTGGCAGATCGGTCAT
>CAJJVE010000008.1:0-22939 GCA_905196265.1 uncultured Collinsella sp.
CCGCAGGCCGGGGCGGGAGGGGCCGAGTTTCCTCCTGAGCGACTCTGCTTGCAGCCGGAGCGAAAGGGGGAAATCTCGGCCCCTCCCGCCCCGGCCGGACAGGTCACACTACACCGTGTACTGCGGCAGGTCCTGCAGGGCGATGACGTCCATGCCCATGTCGTTGGCGCTGCCGTGACCCTGCTGGTCCTCGCGCACCGCCTCGATGGCGCTCACGTAGGTGTTGGCGGCAGACATCGCCGTCACGCAGGTCACGCCGCGACGCACGGCCTCGGTACGTAGCAGGTAGCCATCGCCACGCGAGCCCGGACCGTACGGCGTGTTGATGATTACCGCAATCTTGCCATCGGCGATGAGGTCGCCGATGTTGGGACGCTCGCCGTCGTGCGGGCCGCTGATCTTCTCCACGACTTCGCACGTCACGTTGCCGCCGCGCAGCACGCGCGCCGTACCCTCGGTGGAGCAGATGTCAAAGCCCAGGTAGCGCAGGATACGCGCGACCGAAAGGATATGACGCTTGTCGCGGTCGCATACGCTGATGAACACCTTGCCGCAGCTCGGATCGGGCAGCTTGTAGTCGATCGCCAGCTGCGTCTTGGCGTATGCCTCGGGATAGCTCTTGGCGATACCCATGACCTCGCCCGTCGACTTCATCTCGGGTCCCAGAATAACGTCGGCACCGGGGAAACGACCCCAGGGCATAACGGCTTCCTTCATGCAGAACCAATCGAGCTGACGCTCGTCGCTCGGCAGGCCCAGGCTCGCGATGGAATCGCCTGCCATGATACGCGCCGCGCACTTGGCCAGCGGCACGCCGGTGGCCTTGGAGATAAACGGCACGGTGCGGCTCGCGCGCGGGTTGGCCTCGATCACGTAGACGGTCTCGCCCTTGATGGCGTACTGCACGTTGACCAGGCCGCGGACTCCCAGCGCCATCGCGATGCGGCGCGTGGTCTCGCGAAGCTTCGCCTGCAGGCTCTCGCTAAAGCTGAACGGCGGGATGCAGGTCGCAGAGTCGCCGGAGTGAATACCGGCCTCCTCGATATGCTCCAGAATGCCGCCGATGTAGACCTCTTCGCCATCGCACAAGGCGTCGACGTCGGACTCGATCGCACCCTCCAGGAAGCGGTCCAGATACACCGGGTAGTCGGGGCTAATGCGCGCAGCCTCGGCCATGTAATCGCGCAGATGCTCGGCATCGTAGGCGATCATCATGCCGCGGCCGCCCAGCACGTAGCTCGGACGCACCAGCAGCGGGTAGCCGATGTGCGCGGCCACGGCCTCGGCCTCCTCAAACGACGTGGCCTGGCCCGCCGGCGGGTACATGATGCCCAGCTTGTCGAGCAGGGCGGCGAAGCGCTCGCGGTCCTCGGCAAAGTCGATGGCGTCGGGCTTGGTGCCCATAATGTTCACGCCACTCTCCTCGAGCATGCGCGCCAGCTTAAGCGGGGTCTGGCCGCCGAGCGTCACCACGACGCCGTCGGGACGCTCAACATCGATGACGTCCATAACGTCCTCGTAGGTGAGCGGCTCAAAGTACAGGCGGTCCGAGGTGTCGTAGTCAGTCGAGACGGTCTCGGGGTTGCAGTTGACCATGATGGTCTCAAAGCCGCGGGCCGCCAGCGCGTAGCTCGCGTGCACGCAGCAGTAATCGAACTCGATACCCTGACCAATGCGGTTGGGGCCGGCGCCCAGGATCATCGCCTTGGGCTTGTCCGCCGGCGTGGTCTCGTCGGGAGCCACGCACTTCTTGGCATCCGGGCTCGTGCGGTAGATGTTCTCGTACGTCTTGTAGTGGTACTCCGTGGCGCTCGAGAACTCCGCAGCGCAGGTATCGACCGTCTTCATGCTGGGAACCACGCCCAGACCCTTGCGATAGGCGCGCACAAAGCGCTCGTCCGAGCCGGTCAGCGCGGCGATCTCGGCGTCGCTCGTGCCGTACTGCTTGAGCAAGCGCATCGCGTCGGCGTCGATATCCTCCACACGCAGGCCGCGGATGCTCTCCTGAACCTGCACCATGTCGTTGATACGGTTGAGGTACCACGGATCGATACCGCAAATAGCGTGGATACGCGCGATGTCCCAGCCGCGGCGCAGGGCTTCGACCACAAAGAAAATGCGGTGCTCGGTCGGGGTGGCCACAGCCTGGGCGAGCTCGTCGTCGCTCAGCTTGTCGGCACCCTCCTTGCCACCGGCGCAAATGCCCTGATGGCCGTCCTCCAGCGAGCGCATGGCCTTGCCGAAGGCCTCCTCAAAGGTGCGGCCGATCGCCATGATCTCGCCTACGGCCTTCATGCGCGTGGTGAGCGTGGGGTCGGTACCCTTGAACTTCTCGAAGGCAAAGCGCGGCACCTTAACGACGCAGTAGTCGATCGTGGGCTCAAAGCAGGCGGGCGTGGCCTTGGTGATGTCGTTGACGATTTCGTCGAGCGTATAGCCCACAGCCAGGCGCGCGGCGGCCTTAGCGATGGGAAAACCCGTGGCCTTGGAGGCCAGCGCGGACGAACGGCTCACGCGCGGGTTCATCTCGATGACGATCAAGCGACCGGTGTTGGGGTTCACGGCAAACTGCACGTTGGAGCCACCGGTCTCGACGCCGATCTTCTCCAGAATGGCGAGCGAGGCCACGCGCATGCGCTGATACTCAAGGTCGGAGAGCGTCTGCGCCGGCGCCACGGTGATGGAGTCGCCGGTATGCACGCCCATGGGGTCGAGATTCTCGATGGAGCACACGATGATGCCGTTGCCGGCGTGGTCACGCATGACCTCCATCTCATACTCTTTCCAGCCCTCGATGGACTCCTCGACCAGCACCTCGTGGGCGGGCGAGAGCTCCAAGCCCTGACTCACGATGGAGACGAGCTCCTCGTGGGTATGCGCGATGCCGCCACCGGCACCGCCCAAGGTAAAGCTCGGACGCAGCACGCAGGGATAGCCCACGCGCTCGGCGATAGCCTCGGCGTCGGCCACGCTATAGGCATAGCCCGAGCGCGCGACCTCCAGGCCAATCTCGGCCATGGCCTCGTTAAAGAGCTTGCGGTCTTCGCCGCGCTCGATAGCGGCCAGGTCGCAGCCGATCATCTCGACGCCGTACTTGTCGAGCGTGCCGTCCTTTGCCAGCTCGACGGCGGCGTTCAGACCGGTCTGGCCGCCCAGCGTGGGCAGCAGCGCGTCCGGACGTTCCTTCTTGATCACGCGCTCAATGAACTCGGCGGTGATAGGCTCAACATAGGTGCGGTCGGCAAGACCCGGGTCGGTCATGATGGTTGCCGGATTGGAGTTGACTAGGATGACCTCAAAGCCATCCTCCTTGAGCACCTTGCAGGCCTGGGCGCCGGAGTAGTCGAACTCACAGGCCTGGCCAATAACGATGGGGCCCGAACCAATGACGAGGATGCGCTTGATGTCAGTACGTTTCGGCATGTTAGTTCTCCTCGGTCTCGGTCGCGGCGGTCTCGGCGAAATTCCAGCCCTGCAGACGGTCCTTCGCGGTGTCGATGTCCAGGTAGTTCTCCTCGCCGTCCATGAGTCGCGTAAAGGCGGTAAAGAGGTAGTGGGCATCGGTGGGGCCGGGCGAGGCCTCGGGGTGGTACTGGACCGAGAAGCACGGGGCGTCGAGCAGCTGGATGCCCTCGGCGGTGCCGTCGTTGAGGTTCACGTGCGTCAGGCGAATGCGGCCGAAGCGCTCGTTCATCACGACCGGTGCGATACCGCGACGCACCCAGGCGCGCAGGTCGCCGTCGGCCGCATGCTCGGTCTCGCCGCCGGAAAGCTCCGGGATCAGTTTGCCCAGGCTGGGGAACAGCAGGCCAAAGCCATGGTTTTGCGCGGTGATCTCCACGCGACGGCTCACCAGGTTCATAACCGGCTGGTTACCGCCACGGTGACCGAATTTAAGCTTTTCCATTTGGGCGCCGCACGCCAAGCTGATCATCTGGTGACCAAGGCAAATGCCAAAGACCGGCACCTTACCGATCAGCTGCTGCACCTGCTCGTAGGTCTCCACCACGGCATCGGGGTCGCCGGGGCCGTTGGATAAAAAGACACCGTCGGGATTCATGTCGAGGACCTGCTGGGCGGGCGTATCCCACGGCACGACAGTAAGGTCACAGCCGGCGCGGACCAGGCCCTCCAGAATGCCGCGCTTGACGCCGCAGTCGTAGGCGACCACTTTGTGGCGGGCGGGAGCGGCAGGGGCAAGCGCAAAGTCATGCGTAGCGGGCAGGTCGCTCGCGGCAAAAGCGTGGGGCTCAGGGCAACTCACGGTCTTGACCAGGTTCTCGCCCACCAGCGTCGGCGCTGCGGCCAGACGCTCGGCAAGCTTGACGACGTCAAAGATCTCAGTCGAGATAATGCCCATCTTGGAACCGTTGTCGCGCAGGTGGCGCACAAGAGCGCGGGTGTCGACACCCTCGATAGCGACGATGCCGTGGGCACGCAGGTACTCCGGCACGCTGACGGCCGAGCGCCAGTTGGAAGGCGTGGCGCACATGTCGCGGACGATCATGCCGCGCATGGCGGGAGCGCTCGCGGGGCGGGTAGCATCACCGGGGAAGGCCGACTGGACGTCGGTCTCGTCGATGCCGTAGTTACCGATCTGCGGATAGGTCATGGTTACGATTTGGCCGGCATAGCTCGGGTCGGTCATGACCTCAAAGTAGCCCTCAAGCGAGGTGTTGAAGCAGACCTCGCCGGTCGCAGTGCCCTCGGCACCACATGCACGGCCATAAAAAACGGTCCCATCCTCAAGGTACAGGATGCAGGGACCGCAGGTGCCCTTGCTGGTTTTGGCCAGCATGCGCTGGCAAAGCTCGCTGGGCGCGAAGGTGCGGGCAGCAGTGCCCGCAGTATGGTTGTTCGCCATAATTCTCCTTCCCGGTCTCTCCGGACCGGCTTAAAGGTTGGTAGTTAGGCCTTGCGGTATTTTAACCGCAAGTATGCGCCATGGCGTTAATTTCATCGAAATGTTTACGAAATGATAATTATGACTTTCTATGCATAATGATTTTTCTGGAACGGGGATTGAAAAATCAGTCTGCCATGTATGCAGTTGGCGACAAAGTCCCGCTCTCAGAATGATTATTTAATCCCCGTCCCAGAAAAATCATCCCGCGCGGGCACTTGGCTCACGCGGGATGATGGCGTCTTATTTATCCTGCTCCAGCAGATCGGACGGCGCGCGGTCGGGCTTGCCACCGCGGAAGATCTCGCGACCGTGCAGGCGATGTTCCAAGTCGCGCTCGGCCTTTTCCTCGTCAATCTTGGTCTGGCTTACCGCCGGGTCCTCAATCAGTGACGACACCGAGTTCACCTGCTTTTGGATGCGCTCGGCAATCGTGTCGTCCATGCTCACGATACGCATCTTCCAGTCGATGCTCGTGGCATTTGACGAGCTCTTGGTCCACACAAACGTCAGAATGGCGCTCTGATGGCCCCGTGCGGGAAACATGCCAAAGAAAGAGTCGTGCTGGATCTTGCTGTCCTCGTCGATATAGGCGTGCACGTTATACACCACGCGGTCGATCTTATCGTTGAGCAACGCGTTGGTCGCAAGTGCCGCAGCCTGAATCTGCCCGTTAGACAGCAGCTCGAGCTCGTTGGCAGACGACGTGTCCAACACCGTCACCTCTACCGTACCCGTGCGCTCGTCCGCCTCGTCGACACTAAAGTCGAGCGGGAACTGCGTAAAGCCGTTGCCCCACTCGAGTCCACCCTTGAGTGCTGTAGAAACGGTATCGACCGAAACGCTCTCGGACAGGTTGGCGGTGTTCAGGCGGCGCATCACGCCGTAGCCAATCTGCATGCCCACGATCAACACCAGAATGCCGATAACTACGGCCATGGCGGTCTTCGTAATGGTATGGCTCACCTGCGAGCCCGAAGGGTCATCCTCGGACAGCGGGTCGATCTGCTTTGTCTGGCTCGCGCGATCTTCGCTGCGAAGCTGCGCCAGCGCCGCCTTGTCGCCGCGCTTGGCCGCGGCCTCTTTTTCGCGCATGCGCTCGGTGCGCTTTTTGGCAAGCGTCGGATCCAAAACGCCGGATGCGTCGATCTCGGAGAATAACTCCGTCACTTCTTCCGGAGTCAAAGGGTTCTTCTCAGCCATATACTTCCTGTCATATCAATCAGTCGAGCTCGTGCGCACGCGCACCTTCGAACTGCATTCGATAGTAACGGGCATAGGTGCCGCCGCGGGCGAGAAGCTGCTCGTGCGTACCACGTTCCACAACGCGACCATGCTCGACGGTCGCAATCTCGTCGGCATGTTTAATGGTCGAGAGACGGTGGGCGATGATGATCGTGGTGCGACCGCGCGCCAGGCGCTCGAGCGACTCCTGCACCGCCTCCTCGCTCTCGTTATCCAAGGCGCTCGTCGCCTCGTCCAGGATCAGGATCTTGGGGTTCTTGAGAAACACGCGCGCAATGGCTACGCGCTGCTTCTGGCCGCCCGAAAGACGGCTGCCGCGCTCGCCCACGACCGTGTCGTAGCCCTGCGGCAGCGACTCAATGAAGGCATCGATATTGGCGCGGCGGGCGGCCTCGGCGACCTCTTCTGCCGTGGCGCCCGGCTTGCCGTAGGCGATGTTCTCGCCAATCGTACCGTCAAACAGATAGACATCCTGTTGCACCAGGCCAATGGCGCGGCGCAGGCTCTGCTGCGTCACGTCGCGCACGTCTTGGCCGTCGATGCTGACGGATCCAGCAGCCACGTCATAAAAGCGCGGCAGCAGCGAACACGTCGTGGACTTGCCACCGCCCGAGGGGCCAACCAGGGCAATGGTCTGTCCGGGCTTGATGGACAGATTCATATGGTCGATCACGGGACGAGCCTCTTCGCCTGCGCCGAGCTCAACGTCCTCGTAGCTAAAGCACACGTCGCGATATTCAACCGCGCCAGCCTTCACCTGCAGGTCCGTGGCATCCGGCTTATCCTGGATATCCGGAGCGGTCGAAAGCACCTCGTCCATGCGTTTAAAGCCGGCGATGGCCTTCTGATACGTTTCAGCCGAGTTCACAAGCGTCTCGAGCGGGATGCAGAACAGCGAAATGTAGAGTGCAAAGGTCGCCATATCGACCGCCTGCAGCTGACCCTGGGCAACGAGCCAACCACCCAGCAGCACCACGATCACGTACAGCACGCCCGAGAGCAGGCCATACGTCGCTGTGTAGACGCCCATGGCGTGATACATATTCTCCTTGGACGAAAGATAGCGGTCGTTAGAGGCGCGGAACTTGGAGCGCTCAGCCTCCTCGTTCGCAAAACTCTTGACCACGCGCATGCCCGCCAGCGAATCCTGCAGCTGAGCATTAATACCGCTGATCTTTTTGCGGTTGTCGCTAAAGACCTCACGCATGCGCATGTTCTGCCAAAACATGATGACCGCAAACACCGCCGTCACCACGGCCATGGCAAGCGCCAGCACCGGGGCAATAGCAAAGAGGATCACAAACGAGCCGACGATCTCGATGCCGCAGATGATAATCCACTCGGGCACGTGGTGTGCCGCCTCGCAGATATCGAACAGGTCGTTGACCACGCGGCTCATCATGTCACCCGAGCTGTTGCGATCGAAATACGCAAAGCTAAAGCGCTCGTACTGATCGAACAGGTCCTCGCGCATCTTGGACTCCATGCGCGCGCCCATCACGTGGCCCCAGTAACTCACAAAGTAGCGACAGGCGCAACGGATGGCATACATCAGCACCAGGCCAACCGCGATCATACCGAGCGCCTGCATAATAGCAGCCTGACCCTGGGTAAAGAGCCCGCCAGTCAGATTGCGCAGGATAATGGGAAACGCCAAGTCAATGGCGGCAAGCACCAGGGCGCAAACAGTATCGGCAACAAAAAGCCCCATCTGGGGCTTGTAGTAAGAAAGAAACCTTTTCAGCATAATCACCTTACGCGGTTTTACCAAACCGCGTTTCGTCTCGACGCTGCAAGTGCTCCATTTGGACAATCTGGCCTTCAATCGTCGGTCGCGTATATCCATACGCTTCCCTCCTCTTTTAGGCCACCTTGTCTCAAATGGAGCACTTTCGCTGACTTACACAAACCTGCGGGATCATTCCCGCTCGTTAAAGTTCGGCCCCGCCTAGTCGGTGCGCGATGCTATCGCAGGCCAAGGCGCCCACGACGGTCTTGGCATCTTCGATCTTACCGTCGAGCACGGCGTCGATCAGCTCGTGCAGCGGCACCAGATCCACGTTGACGAACTCGTCATCATCGGGGTTGGGCGCATCAAACTCGAGCTTGGTGGCCAGATAGATGTGAATGATCTCGTCACAGAAGCCGCAGGACGTGACAATCGACGTCAAAAAGCGAATGCGACCGGCCCTAAAGCCCGTCTCCTCATGCAGCTCGCGCTTGGCGCAATCGAGCGGGTCCTCGCCTGGGTCGAGCTTGCCGGCGGGAATCTCGACCGTCACGCGGTCGATGGCGGTGCGGTACTGACGCATCAGTACGATCTTGCCGCTCTCGGTCAGTGCCACAACGGCCGCCGCACCCGGATGGCGAACGATATCGCGGGCGCTACGGTGACCGTTGGGCAGTTCAACCTCAAGACGGTGGACGTCGAGGATCTTACCCTTCCAGGCGCACTCCTCCGAAAGAATCCTCTCGTGCAGCTCGGCATCGTGCGGGTCGTCATCGCCCAGCACCAGCGCCGGCTCGTCAGCGACCTCGCCACCAGGCTCGCCCTCGGCGCGCCCATACATGCGGCTGTCCTCTTCGACGATCTGCGCGTCCACGAGCTCTTCGTTCTTCTCGTCCATCCGTCTCATCCCTCTCGGACTTTAGGCATCCCAGGCGTCGCGGCCACGCAGCGCGCGCAGGCCGATGTCGTGACGCAGGGTCTTGCCCTCAAAATCAATCTTCTCGCAGGCCTCGTAGGCAAGGTTGCGGGCGTTCTCAAATGTGTCGCCCAGCGCGGTCACGGCAAGCACACGACCGCCGTTGGTCACGAGCTGACCGTCCACCACGGCGGTGCCGGCATGGTACACGGTCACGTTCTCCATGGCCTCGGCGTCGGCGATGCCGGTGATGACTTTGCCCTTCTCGTAGCTGCCGGGATAGCCCGCGCTCGTCAGGACAACAGCCACGGCCCACTCGTCACGCCAGTCGAGCTCAATCTGATCAAGCTCGCAGTTGGCGCAGGCGAGCATAACCTCGACCAGGTCGTTCTTGAGGCGCGGCAGCACGACCTGCGTCTCGGGGTCGCCAAAGCGGGCGTTGAACTCCAGCACCTTGGGGCCGGCGGGGGTGAGCATAAAGCCGCCATACAGGCAGCCGCGGTAGTCGATGCCCTCGGCGGCGAGCTCGGCCACGGTCTGCTCCATGACCTTCACCATGGTGGCGTGTTCCTCGTCGGTCACGATAGGCACCGGGCTGTAGACGCCCATGCCACCGGTGTTGGGGCCCTTGTCGCCCTCGAGTGCACGCTTGTGATCCTGCGAGGTGGCCATAGGACGCACGGTCTTGCCGTCGGTAAAGGCCAGCAGCGAGCACTCGGGGCCAACCAGCATCTCCTCAATGACAACGGTGTTGCCGGCATCACCAAAGGCTCCGCCAAAGCATTCGCGCACGGCCTCTTCGGCCTGCTCGAGCTCAGTCGCCACGATAACGCCCTTGCCTGCGGCCAGGCCGTCTGCCTTCACGACCAGCGGGGCGCCCTGCTCGCGCACGTAGGCAAGAGCCGAAGCCTCGTCAGTGAACGAGCCGTAGGCGGCCGTCGGAATGCCGGCACGCTCCATGAGCTGCTTGGAGAACAGCTTGGAGCCCTCCATCTGAGCGCCCTCGGCACCCGGGCCAAAGCAGGGAATGCCCACCGCGCGCACGGCATCGGCAACGCCCGCCACGAGCGGAGCCTCGGGGCCAATCACCACGAGTCCGCATCCGTGGCTCTGCGCAAACGCCGCCACGGCCGCAGGATCGCAATCGTCGAGAACCACGTTCTCGCCGCAGCTCGCGGTGCCGCCGTTACCCGGCGCAATGTAGAGCTTGCCGGCGCGCGGTGATGCTGCGAGCTTTGCTGCCAGAGCATGCTCGCGGCCGCCGCTGCCCAACAACAGGATGTCGATGGTTTGAGTGTCCGCCTTCAAGGGTGCCTCCTCTATGGATGAACGGCCCGCTCCGCGCGAGCCCTTTGTAAGCAAATATACCCCTCGGCCGCCCGCTTGGGCTGCAAAGGGGTATATCGCAATAACCAAATAGTGCCGATTACTTCCAGAATCGGTTGATGATCTGCTCGCGACCGGCGCCGACGCCAATGAACGTCACGCGGGTGTGTGCCAGATCCTCGATAAATGCCACGTAGTCCTGAGCCTCCTGCGGCAGCTCCTCAAAGCTGCGGCAACCGGTGATGTCGCACTTCCAGCCAGGGAGCTCCTCGTAGATGGGCTTGGCGTGCTCAAAGCGCACCTGATGCTCGGGCACACTCGTGTAACGCTCGCCGTCGACGTCGTAGGCAACGCACACCTTGATGGTATCGAAGGCCGAAAGCACGTCGAGCTTGGTCATGGCGATATCGGTGAGGCCGTTGACACGCGAGGCGTAGTTGGCGATGGGGCCATCGAACCAACCGCAGCGACGGCGACGGCCGGTGGTCACGCCGTACTCATAGCCTTCCTCGGTCAGCGTATGGCCGGCCTCGGACTCATAGGAAAGCTCGGTGGGCATGGGGCCCGAACCGACGCGGGTGATATAGGCCTTCATGACGCCAAGCACGCGGTCGACATTCTTCATACCGACGCCGGAGCCGGTGATGGCGCCGCCGGCGGTGCAGTTGGAAGACGTCACGTACGGATAGGTGCCGTGGTCGATGTCGAGTAGCGTCGCCTGGGCGCCCTCGAACAGCAAATCCTTGCCCTCGTCGATCATGTTGTTGAGCAGCAGGCTCGTCTCGGTGATGTAGGGGCGCAGGCGCTCGGCCATGGGCAGGTACTCGTCGCAGATCTGGTCCACGGTGTAGGTGGGCAGGTGGTAGATGAGCTCGAGCTCGGGATTCACGCGGGCAAGAGCGGTCTCCAGCTTGTCGCGGAACAGCGCCTCGTCCAGCATGTCCTGCATGCGCAGGCCGATGCGGGCCATCTTGTCCTGGTAGCACGGACCGATGCCGCGCTTGGTGGTACCGATGTTCTTCTTGCCGAGCTTCTGCTCAAAAGCACCATCCAGATCGATGTGGTACGGCATGATGATGTGCGCGTTGCCACTGATCTTGAGGTTCTTGGTGGTGATACCGTCGGCCTCGAACATGTCGATCTCCTCAAGGACAACCTTGGGGTTGACGACGCAGCCGTTACCGATCACCGACATATGGTCGGAATACATGATGCCGGAGGGCACCTGGTGCAGGCCGTACTTCTTGCCGTTGACGACGATGGTGTGGCCGGCGTTATTACCGCCCGAATAGCGCACGACGGCATCGAAGTCGCCGGCGACCAGGTCGCAAATCTTACCCTTGCCCTCATCGCCCCACTGGGCACCGACCAAAACGGTTGACGGCATGTTTACTCCTTACATTCATGGACTGTCTACGCGCCACGCTGGCACGCAGAAGCACAAAACATTCCCAGTATACCCGTGCAACGGGCGCCTGTCCTACTCCTCGGTATGCGCCCCATCAAGCTCATAGAACTTGGTGGATGCCGGCAGGAACATCAGGTCGACGTCACCGATCGGGCCCGAACGGTTCTTGGCCACGACGATGCGCGTAACGCCCTCGTCGGGTCGATCGTCACGCGAGGCCTCGGCCTCATCAGCGGAGCGGTCCAAGAACATAACGATGTCGGCGTCCTGCTCGATGGAGCCCGATTCACGCAGGTCGGACAGCTGCGGGCGCTTGCCGGTACGGGACTCGACCTGACGCGACAGCTGCGACAGCGCGATCAAAGGAATCTTGAGCTCCTTGGCCATGATCTTTAAACCACGCGACATCTCGGAGACCTCGACGGTACGGCTCTCGGAGCGACGCCCCGGCGGAGGACTCACCAGCTGCAGGTAGTCCAGGATAATGATGGCCTTCTCCTTGTTGTGGAGCATGCGGCGGCTCTTGGCGCGAATCTCGGTCACCGTGGTGCCGGGCGTATCGTCAATCAGAATGTCGAGCTTAGACAAGGTCTGCGTGGCCTCGTTGATATTGGCCCACTGTTCGGGACTAATGCGGCCCGTACGGAAGTCGCTGATCGAAATCATGGCGTAGGCGCAAATCAGGCGCTGGGCAATTTCCTTGCCCGACATCTCCAGCGAAAAAAAGCCGACGGTATAGCCCGCGGCGGCGGCATTCAGCGCCAGGTTCAGAGCGAACGACGTCTTACCCACGGCAGGGCGGGCGCCGATAATGATGAGCTGGCCCTCGCGGAAACCCATAAGCATGCGGTCGAGCGACGGGAAGCCGGTGGGCACGCCCGCGGCCTGTCCACCGGCCTTACACACTTCCTCGGCCTCGTTATAAGCCTCGACCATAAACTCGGTCAGTGTCTTATAGCTCGACTTGACCTCGCGCGCCGTGACCTTGAGCAGTTTGCTCTCGGCCAGCTCCACGACCTCTTTGGTGTCGGTAGGGGCGTTATAGGCCAGCGCGTTGATCTCGTTGGTGGCACCGATCAGCTCGCGCAGCATCGAGTCGCGACGGACGATGGCGGCATGGTGCTGCCAGTTCACGAGCGACAGGGTCTGACCCATCAGCTCCAAAATGTAGGCCTCGCCGCCCACGGCATCAAGCTTGTTGATACTGCGCAGGTAATCGATCAGCGAGATAGAGTCGATGGGAATGCGGCTGTTATACATATCGACCATCGCGGTGTAGATGGTCTTATGAATGGGCCGGTAGAAGTCATCGGGCTGCAGCTCGACCTGGGCCTCCTCGACCACCTCGGGCGACAGCAGCATGGCGGCCAGTACATTGGCCTCTGCATCTTGGTTTTGAGGGAGACCCAACTTGGAGCCACGGTCCTCGACCGTCAGCCCCATCTCCCTTTCGTCATATGCCATGAGCATCCTCATTCATATCGCTTGCGAGCATCCATAGTATCAGCCACGGTCCCAAAACGGGCCGCGCCCCGGCAATCATCACCGAACGAAACGGATGAACGGTCCCGTATATAGGACTTTGACGCAACGTTCACCATGACACTCACTCAGCGCAAAAAACAAAAGGGCGCCCCGGTCTCCCAGAGCGCCCTTCTTAGAACAAGATTGTTGCGTTGCAGCAAATGCTACTCGGCAGCAGCCTCAGTCTCGACCTCGGCGGTCTCGGCCTCGGCGACCTCAGCGGTCTCCTCAGCCTCAGCCTCGGCAGCGAGCTCCTCGGCGGTAACGCCAACGAGAACGACGACCTCGGCCTTGATCTCGCGGTACAGCGAGATGGCAACGGTGTGGGCACCGGCAACCTTGATGGGCTTACCGAGCTCGACGCGCTTGCGGTCGATGTCCATACCGAGCTGAGCCTTGATGGCGTCAGCGATCATAGCGGCGGTAACGGAGCCAAAGAGGATGCCCTCGTCGCCGACCTTGACGTCAACGGTGACCGTCTTGCCTTCGAAGGCAGCCTTGGTCTCGTTGGCGGTAGCCAGACGGACGGCCTCGCGCTTGGCGATGTTGTTGCGACGCTCGTCAAGCTGCTTGAGGTTGCCCTTGGTGGCGGCAACAGCGAGCTTCTTGGGGAACAGGAAGTTCTCAGCGTAACCCTGAGCGACCTCTACGACGTCACCCTCGCCGCCCTTGCCCCTGATCTCATCGAGAAGAATAACCTTCATGATGCGTCTCCCTTCTTAGCCGCGGTCGCGGTTGCCACGAGAGGAAACCACGGGGACGGTGTACGGCAGGAGAGCCATCTCGCGGGCGCGCTTGATGGCGTTGGCGATGTCATGCTGATGCTGCGTGCAAGCGCCAGTGACGCGACGAGGCTTGATCTTGCCACGGTCGGTCATGTACTTACGGAGAAGCTGAGTGTCCTTATAGTCGATGAACTCAGTGTTCTCCTTGCAGAACTGGCAGTACTTACGACGCGGCTGACGTGCAGAAAAATCATTAGCCATGTCAAAATACCTTTCATTTGGCAACTTCGGCGAACCGAAGCCGCCTCTCACTCAAAAATAGGTGAACAGCCCTTAGAACGGGATGTCCTCATCGTAGACGTCGACCGCGGGCGGCGTAGCCACCGGTGCGGCAGGACGTGCTGCGGGCGCGGGGGCTGCGGGGGCGTAACCGCCCTGATCGTAGCCACCCTGGCCACCACGGGAGCTCATAAACTCGATCTCATCGACGATGACCTCAAGCTTGCTCCGGCGCTGGCCGTCGCGCTCCCAAGAGCTGTAGCGCAGCTTGCCCTCGATCGCGACCTTGTTTCCCTTTGCCAGGAAACGGCTCACGGCCTCGGCGCGCGTGCCGAACATAGTGCAGTCGACAAAGTTGGGATAGTCCTCCCACTCGCCAGTCTGCGGGTTGCGGCGACGATCGTTCACGGCGACGCCAAAGGACAGAACCTGGGTTCCGCCGGCGGTGGCGCGCAGCTCGGGATCACGCGTGAGGTTACCGGTGATGTTCACTCGATTGATGCTCATAACTCACTACTTCCTCTTGGGGCACAAGCCCAGTCCAAAACGACAGTCTTACTCCTGGTCGTCGCGACGGACGATCATGTGGCGGACCACAGCGTCGGTGATGCGCAGGACGCGATCAAGCTCGGCGATCTGGGTAGGATCTGCGTGGAAGTTGATGAGGGTGTAGTCACCATCGGTGAGGTCGTTGATCTCGTAGGCGAGCTTGCGCTTGCCCCACTCGTCAACGGAGTCGACCTTGCCAGCGCCCTCAGCGATCGTGGTATCGATACGCTTCATAACAGCGAGACGAGTCTCGGGGTCGAGCGACGGGTCAACAAAGAACAGCAGTTCATAAGCCTTCATATTGTCACCTCCTCTGGGCAAATGTGGCTTCAGGTCGTGAAGGTGCGCCTGAAGCAGGAAAAGACTTGGTAATAATATCTTTCAACCTCCTAGGCTGCAAGAATATGCAGCTACAACCTCATGACCTCCACATACGCCTATACTCGCACGACGTTTCATGCGTCTTCCAACCAAATGCTGACCAAATGCTTGACGAATCTGTGGACAAGATACGGCGCTGCGGGGACAAACTGAGCCAAGCCACAGGTCAGCGAGCGCATGGTTGTGGTCGCGAAATGCATACCAGTGGTTCACAACACCGTTCAAAGATTTTTAAAATTGCTGCCACGTCGTTTATAAATACTCATTTTGAACAATTTGCTGTATGCAGCCATGCTGGTCAGAGCCCGTTTTTAGCCTCCTAGATCCCGTCACGAAGCCAAGCGTTTCAAAAAATGCCAACTTTTCTGTTTGCACTTTGCGATTCCTCGTGTATACTGACTTTCGCATTTAACGGAGAGTTGTCCGAGTGGCCGAAGGAGCACGATTGGAAATCGTGTAGGCGTCAAAAGCGTCTCCAGGGTTCAAATCCCTGACTCTCCGCCAGTTAATTCCAAAGCAGGCCTTCGAGCCTGCTTTGTTTTTACCCCACGCGGAGGGGTGGCAGAGTGGTTGAATGCGGCGGTCTCGAAAACCGTTTGGCCTGTATAAGGTCACGAGGGTTCGAATCCCTCCTCCTCCGCCATTTTGGTTGAGAAAGCTCCCGGGAATGGGAGCTTTTTTGTTATCGGATCCCCTCTCGGCCGCACATCCCAACCAAACATGTACATCACCCTCCAAAAACGACATTTTTCGACATCTTTGGAGGCTGATGTACATGTTTGCATATCGCACTCGGCGCACGATCGGCCGTTTTGCCAGCATTCGGTATATTTCCTCACTTCAACGGACATAAGGACTGCATATCGGCATAAAGCGAGAGGTCCCCAATGGATACTCCTGTTCTCATTTCGCATAAAACGGCGTGGCTCGTCCATCATGCGCCACAAGACCTGGTTCAAGCGATCGCGCAACACGACTACCAGATAGGCGCAAGAGGCCTCTCCACCCAGCAGCGTATCACGCGCATTCGACAGGCTCTTACCGACTGCGGTATTCCCACTAGCATGCTTGAGACTATCGATATCTCCGTTGTATTTGCCTTCGAGCGAATCCGCGCCAACGGTGTAAATTGCCACGTTCTTGGCCAAAATCTACCCTACGACCATATCGACGAGCTGTCCCCTGGTATTTTTATCACCGACGAAGCCCTTACCTTCGTATTCGCTGCCGAGTGGATGGACAGAATCGAATACCTCGAATACGGCTACGAAGTTTGCGGTGACTATCGCATGGGGCTCAATCCCGATGACCCTTACACCGATCAACCGGCTACCGCTTCCAAGAACGAAATTGTCGATCTGCTCGATCGGCACCCCGGCAAACCCGGTGCCACACGCGCCCGACTCGCGCTCAGGCATATCTACGACCACTCAGCCTCACCCATGGAGACCGCATCCGCTATCGCCCTTTCACTCCCGACGAGCGAAGGCGGCGTTGGCATCCGAGGTGTCGAACTCAACAAGCCGCTCGAAATCCCTAAACGACTTTGGCATTGCACCAAAGTTCGAACGCTCAAAATCGATGCCCTCATTACCTATAAACGCAGAGAGCTCGGCATCGAATATAAGGGCGGCTTTCACGACGAGGCCGAACGCAAGGGAGCAGATGCGGAGCGAGAGGCCGTACTCGCCCAAATGGGCTATCGCATCGTCACGCTCACCTCAACGCAATTTGCCAGCCAACTCGCTTTCCACCGTGCCATGAACAATATCCGCGAAGCACTCGGCATGCCTCGTTGCGTAGATGCCGAGTATCAGCGAAAGCAAAACGAACTGCGCAAGGTGCTTATCCGCAACTGGAAGAGCAATCAAGCCGAAGAGTCGCCTTCTGAGTAACGACGAACCCACTCACCCCGCGCTTCCCCCAAACATGTACGTCACCCTCCAAAAACGACATTTTTTGACATCTTTGGAGTGTGATGTACACGTTTTGAACCTATGACCGTACCCAGTCCCGACCGTTTGCCGAGCAATAGGGTCGCAATCGGCGCCGAACATGTACTATGTACGGGCATTGTTCAAACCCGTAACTCAAAGGACCCCATCTTGCCCGTCGTCGCCGCTATAACCGTTACCTCACATGCCTCGGATGCCATGGTCGCTATCCCCTTTTGGCTCGAGATGTTCGCCGTTGTCGCTGCATCGATCTCGGGTGTGCTGGTTGCGCGCGAACACAAGCTCGACCTGGTGGGCGCGGTCGCGCTCGCGGTGGTCTGCGGTCTGGGCGGCGGTCTTTTGCGCGATATGACACTCCAGGTCGGCAACGTCTACATCCTCAACCAGCCAATGGCGCTGCCGCTCTCCATCGCCACAGCGGCCATCATCTACATCTTCCCGGCAATCGTCGATAAACCCGAGAAACTCATCCCATTGCTCGACATCGTCTCGGTCGGCATCTACGCCGCCACCGGAGCGGACAAGGCACTGGTTTATGGCTTTGCGCCGGCCGTATGCATCATGATGGGCTTTTTCACCGCGGTGGGTGGCGGCATGTTGCGCGACGGCTTTATGGGCGTGGTTCCGGGCATTTTCCAACGCACTAACTTTTATGCCATCGCGGCTATCGCCGGATCGGCAAGCTATGTGTGTCTCGTTATGAGCGGCATTATGAGCAATGTCGCCGCGTTAGTTGTATGCGTCGCGGTGACCATGGGCCTGCGCTGGCTCTCGCTGCGCTTTGACATCAAAAGCCCTACCGAGGAAGACATCGCGCGCTTCTTGCATCGCAAAAAGTAGACAGCACGGCACAACCCTTCGAAATGCAACCGAGAGGTTCTTTTAGAGCGCCCGCGCGTTGGGTACCCTGTTAGATACATGTTGAACACCTAACGAAGGACCACCTATGCCTTGCAATCAATTCCCGCCGACGCAACGTCGCAAAACGCGAGGTCGCCTCTTTTTCGCACTCGCCCTCATCGCGTTGGCGCTCGTTGCCCTTCCCGCCGGAGCCTTTGCCGGCACGGATACCGCCGGAAACGTTCTCGCGACCGACGAAGACTCCACCCCATCTGGCGTCGAAGGCGACCTGTACTGGGCCGGTCAGAGCCTCAACCTGGACGACACCTCCATCGGCCGCGATATTATCGCGGCAGGCGAGAGCTTGTCGATTCGCGACTGCACCGTAGGCGGAGCCGTTCGCCTGGCGGCGCGCACCATCGATATCTCCAAAACCGCAATCGATGGCAGCGTGACGGTAGCCGGTCAGCATGTCGTGCTCAACACTGGTAGCACCGCCAACTGTTTTTACGCGATGGGCGAGACAGTTGCCCTACGCGGCTCCGCCAAGTCGGCAGCGCTCGCAGGCGACACCGTGACCATCGATGGCACCGTCGACGGCGATGTCGAGGTTTGGGCCGATAAGCTCGTCTTGGGCAAGAACGCCCGCATTACCGGCACCGTGAACGCGCACGTCTCCGAGGACCCCGAGCGCGCCGCAGGAGCCGAGGTCGGCGCGCTCAAGATCGACCGCACCGAGAACGAAGATACTTCCACCCTTAACGATATCGTCGGCGGCGTCGTGGCCGCTGCCCTGTCGACCTGCTTTATCGCCCTGTTGCTCGAGCTCGTCTTTCCGCGTGCGACCGCCAGTGCCGCCGGCATGCTCCGCCAGCGCCCCACGCCCCTGTGGGTGAGCGGTCTTCTGGGCACGATTGCTGTCGTCCCCACCATCCTGCTGCTGATTATCTCTATCGCTGGCCTGTCGCTTGCCGGAACCCTCTTGTGCGCCGTGATCGGCGTCGCGATGGTCTCCACCGCTTTTGCGGGCTGCGCAATCGCCCGCATGGTCGGACACAACCAGAACCGCTACGCCATGGCCGCCGTGGGCGGTATCGCCGCAGGTGCCCTCACGGGACTTCCCCTCATCGGCGACTTCGTCAGCGGCGTGGCCTTTGTCTTTATGCTCGGCTACATTATCCAAATCATCTGGCGCAACGCCCACCTCAAGCCCCAACAAGCCTCCAACACGCCAGGACTCCCCGCCGCCTAGCCGCAACCACCACAAAAGGGCCAGGCACCTTTGTGGTGGTGCAAAGCAACCTGACCCCATTGCACCAAAAAGGGCGCCGACCATTGCGGTCGACGCCCTTTCTTATTGGCGATTATAAGCCCCAGCGCTTATTTGTTGACCTGACCGGCGCGGACGGCAGCCTTCTTACGGTCGGTGGCGTTGAGCAGACGCTTGCGTAGGCGGATGTTCTTGGGAGTAATCTCGACCAGCTCGTCGTCGGCGATGTACTCCAGCGCCTCTTCCAGAGAGAAGGTGCGGGGCGGCACCAGCTGGACGGAGATATCGGAGGTCGAGGAACGCTGGTTGCCCAGGTTCTTGGTACGCGCAATGTTGACGACCATGTCGCCGGCCTTGCTGCGCTCGCCCACGATCATGCCCTCGTAGCACTCGGTGCCCGGCTCAACGAACAGCTGGCCGCGCTCCTGCAGCGTACCCAGAGCGTAGGCAACGGCCTTCTCGGTGGTCATGGAGATCATGGCGCCGTTCTGGCGGTTACCGATCTCGCCGGCGTAAGGACCATACTCCAGGAAGGTGTGGTAGAACACGCCCTCGCCGTGAGTGACGTTCATAATGCGGTTCTTAAGACCCATAATGCCGCGGGTCGGGATCTTGAACTCAAGGTGCGTCACGATGCCCGAGGTATCCATGCTCGTCATGATGCCACCGGAGGTACCGAAGACCTCGACGACCTTGCCCGAGTACTCGTCCGGGCACTCGACGACGGCCTGCTCGACGGGCTCTAGCTTGTTACCGTTCTCGTCCTTCTTAAACAGAACGCGGGGACGACCGACCTGGAACTCAAAGCCCTCGCGGCGCATGGACTCCATCAGGACGGACAGGTGCAGAATGCCGCGGCCAGAGACCTCGACGCCGCTCTTGTCCTCGAGCTCCTCGATCTTCATGGTCACGTTGTTCTCGGCCTCGTTGAACAGACGCTCCTTGAGCTGACGGGCACCCACGATATCGCCATCGCGGCCGACGAGCGGGGAGGTCGAAGCCTCAAAGACGATGGACAGGGTCGGCGGGTCGATCTCGATGGGCTCGAGCTCGACGGGGTTCTCGGGGTCGGTGTAGACATCGCCGATATCGGTGCGGTCGATACCCACGACAGCAGCGATATCGCCGGCGCCGACTTCCTGGCACTCGGTGCGGCCCAGATAGTCGAAGGTAAAGAGCTGCTTGACGGTAGCGGTGGCGCTGGAGCCGTCGTTCTTCACAACCAGGATCTGATCGCCCTGGTGAATGGTGCCGGAGTACACGCGACCGATACCGATGCGGCCGACAAAGTTGGAGTGGTCGATGGTCACGCACTGCATGGCCAGCGGGGCATTCTCGTCAACCTCGGGTGCGGGCATGTCGTCGATGATCATATCGAGCAGCGGATACATGTCCATGTTGCCGTCGTTGGGGTCAAGACGGGCAAAGCCATTCATGGCGCTGGCGTAGACCACGTGCTCCATGGCGAACTCAAGCTGGTCGTCGGTAGCGCCCAGGTCGGCCATAAGGTCCAGGCAGTCGTTGTAGGCCTTCTCGGGGTTGGCGCCCGGACGGTCGATCTTGTTGATGACGATCATGATCTTGAGGCCGGTGTCGATAGCGTGACGCAGCACGAAGCGGGTCTGGGGCATGGGGCCCTCAAAGGCGTCGACCAGCAGCAGGGCGCCGTCGGCCATACGCAGCACGCGCTCAACCTCGCCGCCAAAGTCGGCGTGGCCCGGGGTGTCGATGACGTTGATCTTGACGTCCTTGTACTCGATAGAGATGTTCTTGGCGAGAATCGTGATGCCGCGCTCGCGCTCCTGGTCGTTAGAGTCCAGGACGCGGTCCTCGACCTGCTGGTTGGCACGGAAGGCGTCCGTGGCACGCAGGAGCTTATCGACCATCGTCGTCTTGCCGTGGTCGACGTGGGCGATGATGGCGATGTTCCTCAGATTGTCTACGCGCATGTAGTTCCCCTATCTTCTATCCATATACAAACGGCACGCGTATGCGGCCCGCCCAGCGATGTAACGCTCAGCGGGAATATTGAGCCTTTTACCGAAAACTCGTTTATTTTAGCGATTTTAGATGAGAGGGGTTTCCTCACCTGCAGGTTCAGGGTCGCTCCACATAAAACCATCGCCGGCACCCATGCCCTCATACAGCACGTACGCCGAAAAGCCGCTCTCGAGCGTCGTCTCAAAGAAGCTCACGAGCAGAGCGTCATGGTAGCCGCCGTCAATCTCGACGCAGCCGGTATAGCCGATGGCATAGCGGGCGATACGGCCCAGGCCCTCGTCCTTAAGACCCATCTTGTGCTCGGAGATAAAGTTGGTGGCGGCCTCGAGGCACGCCTCTTCGCCGTCCTCGTCGAGTGCCGCCAGATGGCGGTTGGAAGCAGCGTCCTCGATCGCCACGACTACGCCCGGATTCTCGCCGGCGGCAAGGTCGTCCAAGAACGCGCCAATCAGGTCACACACCATGGCGTCGAGCTCGGCGGAGACGTTACCGGCGTCCTGCATATCCTGTGCCATCTCTAGACCTTCCCATCGAATCCGGCGTCGTTACAGTTCTTGTGCCTCGGCAGCGATCTTGGCGGCAGCGTCGCGGGCGCGCGTCATATCCATCGCGCGCTTGTCGAGTACCTTGATCTGGTTGGTCAGCATTACCGCATCGACCACACCCCAGATTACCAAGCCTGTTGAAATCGAAAACCCAAGCGCACCAACTGTACCACGAAGACGAGAACAGATTACCGCGACAAGGGCGGAGATGATAACCATCTTGATATAGGAGCCGCGGCGCTCGCGAAGCGTGCGGGCCTGCGTCACATAGGCGATGCGAGCTGCCTCGGATGCCTCCGAGCGCATTTGGGCTTCACGCGAGATGGCGGCCGCTTCAGCCGATACGCGGGTACCCATCAGTGACCTCTCCGCTCGCGTGCCAGACATTTAGAAATCATCGGGGGAGAGCGTATGGACGAACTCGTCGAACTTCTCGAACTCCTGCTCGTCGTCGACTTCCTCGGCGTGCGGCGAGACGGCACCCAAGCGATTCATGATGTCATCCTCCACAAACATGGGGGCATTACTGCGCACGGCAAGGGCAATGGCGTCACTGGGGCGGGCGTCAATCTTGCGCTCGTCGCCATCGACCAGCACGACAACCGTCGCATAGAACACCGGCGGCTCGGCACGAACGATCTCGATGCGCTCGAGCTTGGCGCCCAGGGCATCGACGGTGTCAAGCAGCAGGTCATGCGTTATCGGGCGCTCGGCGCGACCGCTATCGATGCCGCGGCTAATGGCCGCGGCCTCAAACGAACCGGTCTGAATGGAAAGCGAACGCAGGGGCGCCGTCGAATCCGACTTGCCGCAGCGCTCACGAAGCACGATAAGCGATGGCACGGGACCGGCGGCCATGACGATGGTCTCTATGTCGACACGAACCATGGAACACCTCCGGTACGTAGCGGTTAACACGCGGCAGGGTCGCCGCATTGAATAGCTATACTACCCAATCTTTCGCCCAGCACACAAAATCAAAGTAGTTAATTTGGGACGGGGCTATTTTGACTACTTTTGTTGGATAAGAAAAAAGCCCCGAGGCAATGCCCCGGGGCTCTTCACGTTTTGATGGTGGACCTGACAAGATTCGAACTTGTGACCTCCCGGTTATCAGCCGGACGCTCTAACCAACTGAGCTACAGGTCCATCATGGTGGAGGTTAGGGGGATCGAACCCCTGACCTCAGGCTTGCAAAGCCCGCGCTCTCCCAGCTGAGCTAAACCCCCACGGAGAAAGTAATAAACACCCCAGCGGCGACTCGGCTCTCGCTGGGGTGTTTATTGCGAAAGAAAGTGGTGGACCTGACAAGATTCGAACTTGTGACCTCCCGGTTATCAGCC
>CAJJVE010000009.1:0-22738 GCA_905196265.1 uncultured Collinsella sp.
AAAATCGAGCGCGATGTTGATGATGCATGCCACGCCAATCACGTACATGGGCGAGCGCGAATCGCCCAGGCCGCGAAAGATGGCCGAGAGAATGTTGTATGCGGCGATAAACGGAATGCCGACAAAGCAGATACGCAGGTAGGCGGTGGTGCCTTCGACCGCCTCGGGCGGCGTGCCAATGAGCGCCACAACCTGCGGGCATAGTGCAAACAAGATGACGGCCAGTACCACCGAGACGCCCATAAACAGCGTGATGGTGTTGCCGATGGCGGTCTCGGCGCGGTCGAAGCGGCGCGAGCCCACGGCGTGGCCGACGATGACCGTCGTTCCCATGGCCAGGCCCACGAGCGTCACGGTAATGATATAGAGCGTCTGCGCGCCATTGCCCACGGCGGTGATGCCGGCGGCACCGCTAAACTGCCCCATCATGTACAGGTCGGCCATGCCGTAGAGCATCTGCAAAAAGTACGAGAGCATATAGGGCAGGGCAAAGACCGCGATGGTCTTGAGGACATTGCCGCGTGTGAGGTCGTGTTCCATGGGCGGGGCACTTTCTGGTTTGGTTCGGTTGCATACCAGTGTAGTGAAAACCCTACAACGATTGTAGAGTCAAGGTTTGTGTTGACGACGGGGCGAAATAAGTGAGCCTGTATTCATTTCCATTTGAATACGGGCATGCGCCGTGTAGGCTTAGCGCCCCTCACCTTGCCTCAAACCATCACAACATTCGACGTTTTTTGCCAAAATCGGGAAAAGCATCGAATGTTGTGATGGTTTTTCTGCCACTCGACCGGGTGGAGTCGCTTTCTTGCGCACGAAGGTGTGCGGACCCGTGGGCAGGGGAATAAGGTTGGTTATCCGACTCCATTGGAGGGCTCATGGACCTGCCGATCGCCCTGTCCCATAAGACTGCCTGGCTGTACCACAACGTGGCGCGCCCGTCCGAGCCGCTCTCGCGAGCAAGCAGCCTATACGATGAGGACTCGCTTGCTAACGAGGCGGAGCCGACTGCGAGCCTGCCCAAATTGGGACTCGATGCCAAAGGGCTGAGGGCTTCAACGGCAGCTGGGATCGTTACCGACTATCTGGTTTCGCTTGGTATTCCACGAGAAGAGCTCGATCATATCGACACGCTCGTCAACTTCGATTTTGAGCGCTCGACGCCGGCTGGATTTAGGTGCCACGTGTTTGGGGCGCCGGTACCTCCAGGCCATCTTATCGAGGTGGCAGAGGGCCTTCTGGTGGTTGATGAGGCCATGTGCTTTGTCCAAGCGGGTTCGTGGATGAACGAGCCCGAGCAGCTGGAATATGGCTACGAAATCTGCGCCCGATACCATTTGAATCATCTGTCGACAGGCGATTATATCGAGATGGGGCAGAGGTATACCGTTGCCGACTTGATTGCCTATTGCAATGAGAACCGATCTCGTCAGGGTGCTGTACGCGCGGCCGCCGTGCTCAGGCACGTGCACGATGGCGCGCGGTCGCCCATGGAGACGGCCACCGCAATCATGGTCGTAGCAAAGCGTTCCCAGGGAGGGCTGGGATACGCCAAGGTCGAGCTCAACCATCGGGTCGATGTTCCCAACGAGTTCAAGTATCTCGCTAAGGCCGGGTATTTCGAGATCGACGTATATGCGCCTGCGAGCGGTACGGGGATTGAATACAACGGCTCGGACCATCTTGATAAACAGCGCAGCGCGTCGGATGCGGAGCGTATGACCGTGCTGAGCGCGCTGGGCTTTAGGATGATCGCCCTCACCGGGACCCAGTTTGCCAATCAGCTGCAATTGCACCGGGCGATGAACGCCATCGCGCTCGCTATGGGCCTTAAGTGCGACCGAAGCGAAGCGTTCCAGAAACGTCAAAACGACCTGCGAGAATTCGTGATTCGACACTGGGACGGCGGCCTTTAGGGACGCTTTGGTCCTTCTACGGGGTGCCGTGGGCAGGCAAACCATCACAACATTCGACGTTTTTCGCCAAAAACGGGAAAAGCATCGAGTGTTGTGATGGTCTGTGCTGAGGATGGGCGTGGAAAGTCCGTTTTGCTCGAAGCGACCTGTCCTGTCGTACGGGTGTCGGCATGATTCTCTCGTGGGGTATTATGTTTTCCGAAGAATAAAACGCCGCGTGAGGGGAGGGCTGCGTGGACGGGCGCGTGCAACATGACGGCTTTGGCCGCGATATCAACTACCTGCGCATTGCCGTTACCGACAAGTGCAATTTCCGCTGCATTTACTGCATGCCGGCCGATGGCGTGGCGCCCCGTGCGCACGACGAGCTGCTCAGTGCCGAGGAAATCGCCCGCTTTGTGCGCTTGGTAGCGGGGGAGGGCATTCGCCGCGTGCGCCTGACGGGCGGCGAGCCGCTGGTCAGCCGCCGCATCATCCCACTCATTCGCGACATCCGCGCGATTCCGCAGATCGAGGACATCTCGCTCACCACCAATGGCGCCCTGCTGCCCAAGCTGGCGCCGCAGCTCAAAGATGCCGGGCTTAACCGCGTCAACATTTCGCTCGACACACTCGACCCTACGCTCTTTGGAAAGATCACGCGCCTGGGCCGGCTCGAGCAGACCATGGCTGGCATCGACGCGGCGCTGGCTTGGGGCTTTGAGCCCGTTAAGGTCAACTGCGTTGTGGTGCGCCGACTCAACCAGGATGTGGCGGCCCTCGCGCGGCTCACGCTCGATCGTCCCATCCACCTGCGCTTTATCGAATACATGCCCATCGGTGACGAGCGCACGAGCTCGCATTGCGCTGTGGACCCGCATGCGCCCGCGCTCAATCCCGAGCTGTGGGACGCGAGCGACACCGTGCCGAGCAACGAGCTGCGGGCGCGCATCAATGCCGGGGCCGCCGCGGCTGGACTGGGCGAGCTCGAGCCGCTCGACATCAACGACGCTCCTGCCGGCGCGGGCCCTGCGCGCTATTGGCACTTTCCGGGTGCGGCAGGAACGGTCGGCTTTATTAGCGCCATGTCCAACCATTTTTGTGCGAATTGCAACCGCCTGCGCCTGACGGCCGATGGCAATGTGCGTCCGTGCCTGTTCAGCGATGCCGAGTATTCGGTGCGTGACGCCCTGCGCCGTGGTGATGATATGCAGGTACTTTCGATTTGGCGCGATGTCGTGGCCCACAAACCGCAGGAACACGCGATAATTGAGGGCACGCAACGATTTATGTCCCAAATCGGAGGATGATCATATGGCCAAGAGCAGGTACGCCGATGCCACCAAGGCCGCTCGCAGGGCCGCGATGTCTGCCCATAATGCCATGGCTGCGGCGAATGCTGACAGCGCCGACGCGTCCGCGCAGCCGACTGCCAGTGCTGCTACCGAGCCCGCCCGCGACGCCCGTCGCGACGAGCTGACGCATGTGGATGCCAAGGGTGAGGTGCGCATGGTCGACGTGTCCGACAAGGCCGAGACCCATCGCATCGCCATCGCCGAGGGCACCATCCTCATGCACCCTGAGACGCAGGCTATGGTGCTGCAGGACCGCGCCAAGAAGGGCGACGTGCTTGCCTGCGCGCGCGTGGCGGGTATTATGGCCATCAAGCGCACGAGTGACATCATCCCCATGTGCCATCCGTTGCTCATTACCAAGAGCAAGTGCGATATTGCGCCCATTGCCCCGGCGGGGACGCCTGTCGAGAACGTGCCCGAGGGCTGGGCGCCGGCGCGCGCGGACGGGCAGGTTGGCTTTCACGTACTGGTTACGGCCGGCGTGACGGGCAAGACGGGTATCGAGATGGAGGCCCTGACCGGCGCGAGTGCCGCGTGTCTAACCATCTACGACATGTGCAAGGCGGTTGATCGCGGCATGGAGATCGTCGACGTGCGCCTGCTGCATAAGGAGGGCGGCCGCTCGGGCGTATGGGACCGCGCAGAGCGTCAGGCCGCTGCTGTTGAGGCCGTGGGAGCCGCAGGCGACGCACCCGCGAGCGCACCCGTCGCCGTTGCGCCTGCAGCTCCGGCCCCGGCCGTCCCCGCGATCGCGTTTATCGGCTACCAAAACTCGGGCAAGACTACGCTCGTCGAGAAGGTCATTGCCGAGCTCACTCGCCGCGGCCTGCGCGTGGGGTCGCTCAAGCATCATGGGCATCACGGCTTCGATATCGATGTGCCCGCTAAAGATACGTGGCGCCATCACCAGGCCGGATCCAAGCATGTGGGCCTCATCTGCGCCACGCGCTGGGCGGAGTACGCCGACACGCGCGAGGAGGACGAGATGCCCGCGCGCGAGCTGCTGTCGCGTTACAACGATGTCGACGTGGTGATCATCGAGGGTTACAAGACCGAGGGCTTCGACAACATCGTCGTCGCGCGATCGGGTGTCGACCGTCTGCGCGGCAAGAGCTCGCTCGACCTGGTCGACGGCCACACGCTGGCCCTTGCCTGCAACGAGGCCCTGGCGCGTCAGGCCTTCGATGCCGGCTTTGCGACCCGAGCCATCAACATCAACGACGCTCGAGCCATCTGCGATCTGATCCAAGATCATCTGGCCTAAAACCTGCCAAAAAGGGACAGGATTCTTTTGGCAGGTTTTATCTGGGCAAACGTCATTTCCACCACAAAGGGGCCAGGCACCTTTGTGGTGGTTTTTGCTTTGGTAGATGCGTGGGGTATGCCTTACAATCTACCAAGTAGTTCATGACGGGCGAAAAACGGGGAGAAGGGGCCTGATGCGTCCTTAATGTTTCATGCGGATAGATTGATTTGACAGACGGTGGCGAATTCCCGCCGCCCGTATTCGTATGAAACAAGGAGTCTCCATGCTCTCCTCTTTTTTCTCAAAGCCTCAATCATCGCTGTCCGTCCAGGCCAAGCACCTGGTGGCGATGCGCTTTCTCATCTACACTGGCTTTCAGACGAGTTATTTTATCGGCGTCATCGGAACGCTCACCTATGCGGACGATGCCTCGGTCGTGGCGACATCGCTGGCCGTCCTGTTTATGAATGTATTTGTGATCCTGGGATCCTTTGCGGGCGGAGCGGCGCTTGACGCTTGGGGTCCGTGCTGGCATTTTCGGGCGAGTATCGTCGGCACGTTGGCAACCGGCGCGGCAATCCTCGCCTTTGGCAGCGCGACCGGCATCGTCCTGCTCGGCGCGGTACTCCTGGGCTTTGTGATGGGATTCGCCCAGCCCATCGCCACATCCTATCCAGCCTACCTCACCGACGATCCTGTCGAGCTCAAAGGCATCAACTCCGCTATCGCCATGTTTTCAAACGTGAGCATCATCGTTGGCCCCACACTGGGCGGCTTTGTCGCGGCGGCCGCGTCGTCGCGCGCGGTGTTCGTGCTCATGATGATCTTTACCGTACTGGCGCTCGTCGCCGGTTGGGGCTTTAGGCCGCAAGCAGGTCACGTCGCCACGCGCGAAAGCGGTCCCGCGGACAGCAGCGCAACGGCAAGTACCGCCAGCCAAAGCCCCGACCCCAGCGCGTCCACCCGCGCCACCTTCGCGACCAGCATCAAGACGGTCTTTACCAACAGCGTCCTCGCGCTACTTTTCTGCATCATCTTCCTCTCGAACTTTGGCTACGGTGCCTTCGATCCGCTGGAGTCGTTCTTCTACCGCGATGTCCTGCACGTCGGTGTCGAATGGATGGGCTGGCTCTCGTCGGCCTCGGGCGTGGGCGCGGTGCTGGGCGCCGTCGTTGCGCTCCGTTTGCCGCCGCACCTGGTCAACCTTAAAACGCTGCTCGGGGCGCTTATGTCCGTGGGCGTGGGAAGTCTGCTCTATGTGGGGACGCCGTACGTGGGCGTAGCCCTTGTCGGCCAGATTGTCCTTGGCGTGGCCTGGGGCGTCGTCAACCCGCTCCACAACACGATCGTGCAAACGACGGCTCCGCTCGAGCAGCTCGGTCGCGTCAACTCGGTCATGGGCTTTGGCAACATGTTCGCCGGCGTGGCCCCGCTGGCGATTGCCCCGTGGCTGGCGGCGACGTTTGGTGTGCAGCAGACGCTCATCGGGGCGGGCATGGTCGTGACGGCGGTTCCCGCGGCGTTGCTGCTGTTTGGACGCCGACATTTTGATCGTGCCACAAGGCAGTAAAAACCATCACAACATTCAATGAAAATCGCGATTTTGCCGAAAAACGTCGAATGTTGTGATGGTTTGCGCCTCGGGCCAGGCCACCCTTCGGGTCCGGCCACCACAAAGGGGCCAGGCACCTTTGTGGTGGTTTTTGCTTTGACGGGCCGCGCCTGGGCCTTGGTATACCATGTACACCATTTCCGACCGCATTCAGCACCGCCGCACAACCCAGAAAGGCCCCCCATGGACACCACCTTCAGCCACATCAAAGCCGTGTTCTGCGACATCGACGGCACGTTGCTCACGAGCCAGCACACGGTGTCTCCGCGCACCGTGGCGGCGATTCGCGCCCTGCGCGAGCGCGGCGTGCTCTTTGGCCTGTGCACCGGGCGCGACGCCCAGGCGACCGAGGCCATGTTTGGGCTCTGGGGTATCGAAGGCCTGGTAGACGTGCTGGTGGGCTGCGGCGGCGCCGAAGTCATCGATCGTGCGCACGGCATCAACGAGCTGAGCTACCCGCTACCGGGCGAGACCATCGCGCACATCTGCGAGCACATGGCGGACCTGCCGGCAACGCCCGTTTGCCCTCGGGACGGCGTGCTCTATGTGCCCGAGAGCAATGCATGCGTCGAGCACCTGTCGCGTGTCGACGGCGTGCCCTACAAGGTGGTCGACTTTGCCGAGTTTTTGCGCGAGCCGCAGACCAAGGTGATGTTTACCATGGCGCCCGAGGCGATGCCGCAGGTCATCGAGCGGGCGTCGTCGCTCGCCGACGACACCGTTAAGGCGGCGGCTCTTCAGACCACGCAGCGACTCTACGAATTCATGGATCCGCGCGTGTCCAAGACGCGCGGCCTTGTGCGCGTGGCGGAGCTCAACGGCATGGAGCTCCAGAACATCTGCGTGTTTGGTGATGCCGATAACGACACCTGCATGGTGGCCGACGCCGGCGTGGGTGTGGCCATGGCAAATGGCAGCGACGCCACCCGCGCCGCAGCTGATTTTGTAACCGCGAGCAACGACAAAGACGGCATCGCGATCTTTATCGAGGAGCATCTGCTGTAGCGCCGGGGGAGAACCGCCACAATGGGGATAGGCACCTTTGTGGTGGCCTCAGGCGATTTGGGCGAGTTGATGCCTGCAATCTGCGCGCAAATACCAATATGGTTGTCTGAACATTACGCTTCTGACTACCGATGAGTTAAAGATATTCTCATCAGTTTGGTAGGGTATTTCTCCCGGTAAATGACCTACAGCTCATGGTCAATTTTCGACTGTTTACAGGATGTTTACTCTTGAGCAAAATGTTGTGCAAATAAATCTAATGCCATTAAAAAATGATGGGCAACTAAATTACCAGTAGAAACAAAAAATAGATAGCGAATAAACGAAGGTAAATCTGAGCAATTGTCAAGAGAATTGACAATTCGCTACAAAACTATCGGTTTATTTGCCCAGATGTTCAAACAATCGTTAGAATAGTCATTACTAAGCGTGCGCAATTACAGATTGCGCAGATACGTTTGATAGTGAAAGAGCAAGATCGCGGTCTCTTGGGGAGGAGACATCGATGAAAGCAAATTCAGACAAATCTAAGCAGAGTAATAAAGCGACGCGCCGTGTGCTGGCAGGCGTTTTGTGCGGAGCCTCCGTGTTGAGCCTGGTACTGTCGCTCGTCATGCCTCCAATCTCGCAGGCCATTGCCAACGATGATCAGACGGGCGCGGCCGTGGAGACCGTTGCAAACAAGAACGCCGGTGCAGGCGAGAACGTTTTGGGCGAGGAAGCCGGTGCGGACAATTCCACGGGCAAAGACGCCGAAAACCGGATTAGTGACGACGCTGAGGGTGGCGAGAGCGAAGACGCCGTCACCGAGGGTCAGCCGTCCGACGACACGAAGGCCGAGGGCGACACGCAGTCTGCGGATGATGGTGCCAACGGCGATGGTGCAATCGCACTCACTGCAGGAAATGAATCGCCTTATACAATCAACAGTGGGGATGAACTCAGCAAGAAGCTTCTTAACGAGAACCTTCGCGATAAAAACGGTGCTGCTACTTTTGAGCTAGCTGCTGATATTGAGTACGATGAAGAGATTAAGCTTGAAGGGGCAAATACCAATATCACCTTGAAATTAAATGGCTTCAAGATTAAGCACGATAGTGATAACAAGCCGCTGTTCGATGTTGCAAATGATGCAACGTTTACGGTCGAGGGTTCTGTGCCGGCGCCGGAGACGATCGACAACGGCCAGCCGCTGCAAAATCAGGGTAAGGATTTGACCCCTGCCAATTATGGCAAGACGGCAGAAATGGATTATGACTCCAGCAGTGGCATTCCGACTAAGCTTACCTATTACGTAACCGAATCGACTGCAAGTGGTATACGTACCACTGAGAAGATCTATAAGCACGAAGCGACTATTGGGGGCGCAATTGTTGGAGTCACCGAGAACTCCACGATGAGGCTCATTAACGTTTACAAACATGGCACGTTTAACCTCGTAAGTGGCGCTATTACGCAGAAAAAGGGCTGCAAAGTCGGCAGCCTCATCTATGCCGAGAACGGCTCTACCGTCAATATGAGCGGTGGCTACGTTTGCGGTGCAACCTCTACGAGCCATGGCGCAGGCATCGAACTTGGCGTCCAGGAGAACAAAGGTGCCACACTCAAGCTCACCGGTGGCGTGATCGCGGGCAACTGCGCTCCTAGTGGCGGCGGTGTATATGCCAATGAGGCTGCAGTCACGGTGACCGGTGGCATAATCTCCGGTAATAGCACACTCGACGTGGGACTCGGTGGCGGCATTATGGCCGAGGGCGGCATCGTGACCGTTTCTGGTGGCTATATCACGAATAATAGAATGGTTAAATTCTGCAATACAGAGGGCTCGGGTTGCCACGGTGGAGCTGGGCTTGCTGCCCATAAAGGCGCCCATGTCACCATTTCCGATGGCCAGATTACTGGCAATTATTCTGATGAAGCCGGTGGCGGCGTTTACGTTACCGATCAAGGGCGAGACGATTCTCGCAAGGATACGGCATGGCTCAAGATTACGGGAGGAATTATTGCCTCTAACGTGAGCTTCCGATCTGAGGGTGCTGGCATTCGAGTGGGCCAGAAGGTTGACGCGATGATTGGCGACACTCTAGACAACAACGGCACTCCAGGCAGCAAAGTCTACATCACTAATAACCGCTGCATGTCTCGCTTTGACTGGGGCGGAGGCGGTGTCTTCGTCCAGGGCGATTCGAATACCGCAGATAATGCGGGCAGGCTATCTGTCTATTACTCCTATATAAGCAGCAATACCGCTGGCGGCTATGGCGGTGGCGTTGCAGTCTGCCCGACGGGCAAAACGTTGGTAACGAACACTAAGGGCACGGCAATCTTTGGTAATTCGTCTGCTGGCAAAGACCAAAATTTCAAAGAATACAATCGGGCAGATGGCAGTGGTAATGATGGTACGCCCCATCTTTCAGGTGGTGGTATTGCTGATACTAATAAGACTGAAGATAGAGAGGCATACGGTTCGCCCACGTTCCGCGAGTCCGGTCATGCCGATTTCTTCCTCGCAGCGCGGGATCACACAACGCCGGTCGCAGTGGTAACCGGTAAGATGCTCGGCGGTGGAGACGCCCAGTACTCGGGAAGCATCGAACTTAAAGAACCTATCACCATCCCCGCCAACGGTGCTGTTGGGGTAAAAAATAGCATCGGCCTGACCTCGGGTGTCGAGGCCACGGATAAAGCGGCGACTGATGCACAGGATAATGCGACAACTTTCATCACGGGCAACTATTCCTGGGACCATGGTGGCGGCATCATGTCGAATGGTGATCTGTACTTGGGTCAGCCAACGGACGCGTATGTCTACCCAAGCCTTAAGGCGACCAAGGAGCTAATCGATTCGCAGACTGGTAAGAAAAAACCACTCACTAAGAATGAGTTCACCTTTAAGGTCTACCGCAAGGATTCGAAAGATCCTTTCGCGAATGGGACATTCGATCGCGGCGTTTGCACTGAGGTAGGAAATGCAGGTAATGATGCAAACGGCAACATCACGTTTAACCTTGGTGACCAGTCTGCTCCGAGCAGTTCGGCTGGCGAGATTACATACTACCTGGTTGAAGATGCTGGTAATGATCCCTACATCAAGTACGACCCTGCTGTGTATGAGATTGTGGGGACGCTCAAGGATAACGTGACTGAACTTATGTCTGTTCCGACGCTGAATGACAAGTACGAGCTTAAACCTCTCAGCGTTCATAACTACACGCTTATAAACACGAGTGTGACTAAATACTCCGGAGGTTCAACTAAATCGCTGGGCACTCTGCATGATGACGGCCAAGGCTATTATTCGATTGTCAACTCCGATGGATCAAAGACCTTCACCAACACGTACACTCCGTACACCTCCAGCGGCTCTTGGAAACCTCAGGTGACCAAGGAGGTCGACGGCGGCGAGATGAAGAAGTTCAAGTTCGAACTTGCGAACGACGAGAACTTCACCAATCCGGAAACGATAACAGTCGATCCGTCGAAAGCTACAACCGACGAAAACGGCAACGAGACTGTGCCGGTCAAATTCGAGACGAAGGACTATGAGCTCAAGGACCTTGAAAATGGATCCAAGACCTTCACGTACTATGTGCGCGAGGAGAACGAAAGCTCGACCTATCCGCATTACAAGTTTGATCAGTCGGTCTATAGGTTCAATGTTGTGGCAACGGATAACACCAAAGGAGGAATCGACTGTGCGGTGACCTACAGGAAGGGATACGTTAACTCCGAAGGCAAGTGGATAAACGACGATACCACTGACCACGACCTCACCGACACCCCCACTTTCACCAACACCTACTCCACCTCTTTGCCCCTTTCTGGTATGTCGGGCGTCACTCTGACGTACCTTGCCGGCGCGGCGGTGCTTTGCGCTGCTGCGGCCTGGATGCACATTCGCCGTAAGGCGAATGCGAAGGGGGGTGAGCGTCGTGAATAAGAAAGTTTGCTCCTTCCCGATCTTGTTTGCGCTGCTTGCCCTCCTGATCGGCACCTGCGCGGTTGTGTTCCCCGCTTCCGCGCAGGCCGCGCCGACCTCGACCGGTTCCATCACGGTGAGCGGCACCGTGGCGAGCAGCTACGACGCCTACCAGATCTTTAGCGCCAACGTCATCGATGGCGACAACGACGCTAAAATCGCCACCGACCTCGCCTGGGTAAGCGATGCCGTGCGCGATGCCGCGCTGCCTGTGCTGCACAGCGCCGGCATGTCCAAATCCCAGACCACCGCGCAGGAAGCTGCCGAGTGGCTCAACAACGATTCTCACCTTACGAGTGCGCTGAGCGCACAGCTCGCTCGTTCCCTCCAGAGCTCTGTCGCCGTGTCCGAGGCCCTTAAAGCGGGCACAACGGCCGAGCTGCCCTGCGGCTACTGGCTCATCGTCGCCGACGACGACGCCATTTCCCAGGGCGAGGCCGGCACCGCGCCGATCATGGTCCTGGTGGGCGGCAGTGCTGTCACCGTCAAGCCCAAGGCGGCGACGCCCAAGGTGTTCAAGCATGTGCTGGAGGACAGTGCCGTCGCCTGGCAGAAGGCCGCCGACGCCACGGTCGGCGACGACCTGTACTGGCGCCTCTCTGCCACGGTCCCGGCAGGCCTTGCCGCCTACGACACCTACGCGGTGCAGTTCGTCGACACCATGAGCGCGGGGCTCGACCCCTCCAAGGTGGCCGCGAGCATGCGCGTGTACGTGGCGGCGGGCGCGGACGGCGGCTTCGACGCGGTCCAGACCGGCAAGGACGGCCGCGTCGGCACCGAGCCCGCGAAGGGCTGGACCGACATCACGGCCCAGTGCGGGGTCTCGGTCGACGGTAAGACCTTCACCGTGCGCACCGGCGACCTCATCGCCGCGCTCGGCGGGGCCGACGCCTTTACCGCGGGCGCCCGCGTGGTCGCCGTGTACAACGCGCCGCTCAACAGCGCGTGCAACCACGGCATCGCGAAGGGCAACCCCAACGAGGTCTACCTGCGCTACCCGCGCTCTCCCTTTGCCGACCAGTCCGGCGACGCCGGCTTCGCCCGCACGCCGAGCGACGATGCGTGCGCCTACACCTGGGATCTCGCACTCACCAAGCGCGGCAGCGACGGCGATAAGCCGCTTGCCGGGGCGGTCTTGAGCATCGCCGACGACCGCGGCCGCACGCTAGCGGCTGACGGCACGTGGGATGCAGAGGGCAAGGCCACCGTCACCACGGGCGAGGACGGCCGCGTGACCGTCTCGGGCGTGGATTCGGGCAAGCTGGAGGTCCGCGAGCTTAAGGCGCCCAAGGGCTACACCGCCTTTGAGGGCTCGCGCTCCGTGACGGTCAAGGCCGAGGGCCTGGACGTCGACCAGGTTGCCGCCGCCAAGCCCAAGCTCACCATTACGGCCGAGTCGCCCCTGCGCGCCGACAGCGCGGACGGGTCGACGGGCAGCCTGGAGGCGTCGATCATTAATACGCCCACCGGCACACCCCCTAGCATCACCACCGGAGGCTTTATGCCCTTGACTGGCGATATGGCAATGTACGCCGTGGCCGCCGCAGCGGTCGCCGGAGCTGCACTGATCGTGGTCGCGCTCCTGATCAAGCGGGGAGGTGGCAGCCATAAAGAGTAGCTGGCAGCCCCACAGAGAGCGGGGCGAGACGTAGCGAAGCAGATGCTAAGACACAGACAGATGATGACCGATCGAATGAGAACCAACCGGAAAACGGAGGAAAAGAAGATGAGCATGAACAAGAACATCGCACGCCTGGCAGTGACAGCAGGCCTCACAGCAGCGTTGAGCTTCGGCGGCGTCATGGCCCCGGTGACCATGGCGTTTGCTGCGGAGGGCGACAACACCATCACCATCACGCAGAACGCGAACAACGGAGCCACCAAGTTCAAGGCGTATCAGATCTTTAAGGCCGATGTCTTGGACAAGGACGGAAAGAAGGTCGTGTCCAATGTCAGCTGGGCGAGCGATGAAGCGGAGGATGCCGTCCTGGGGGTCCTTAAGGGCGAGAGCGGGTCGGGCATCTCCGATGCCTCGACCGCGCAGGAGGTTGCCGACTACCTTTCCAAGACGATTGCGGATACCACTGCTACCACGGTCGTGGAGAAGGATAATCTTCTCAATAAGATTGCCCTGGCTGTCGAAAAAGCCGTGCCCCCGACCGGTGAGGCTTTTGATGCCGGCGCCGCCTTTACCGCCACGAACAAGGGGTATTACCTGTTCATGACCGACGCCGCATCGATTGGAGCCAAGGACAATTACGCCGATAAGAAGCAGACCGGTACCTCGCCGATTTTCGCCGTCGTGGGCGGCAGTGCTGTGGAGGTTGCCGAGAAGACGGACATCCCCACGGTCGAGAAGAAGGTCATGGACGACAAGTCCAACAGCAATTGGGCCGACAAGGCTGACTCCCAGATGGGCCAGAATGTTGAGTACCAGCTTACCGGTACCGTCGCTAAGAACGTCGATACATTCGATACGTATTACTATCAGTTCCATGACGAGCTCTCTGCCGGCCTGACTGCCAATCAGGCTTCTGTTGAGGTTAAGGTCGATGGGGCTAAGATTGATCCTGACAAGTACGCTGTTTCCTACGACCAGGAGAACGGCAATAACCTTCTGACTGTCACGTTCGATGATCTTAAGAGTTCGGGCGCAACCGTCACGCCGAATTCCAAGATCGTTGTGACCTACACCGCCAAACTTGATCCCGCCAAGGCTAAAAAGGTCGTTGTCGGTGGCGAGGGCAATGAGAATACCGTCAAGCTCATCTACTCCGACAACCCCGGCCATGATGGCAAGGGCGAATCCGTGCCCGACACCGTGCGCGACTACACCTATGCACTCAAGCTCGTCAAGGAAGACTCTGCTGATTCCGACGTTAAGCTCTCGGGCGTAAAGTTCACCATCCAGGCGACCGGTGCCGACGAGGGTACTGGCATCCAGTATGTCCAAGAGGACGGCTCTTTTGGCGATACTGCTTATGAGTTTACGACTGATGATAAGGGCGAAATCAGCGTCAAGGGCCTCGATGCTGGCACCTATACGGTCAAGGAGACCCATACGCTCGACGGCTATAACACCCTGTCCGATTTCACGTTCACCATTACTGCCACGGGTCTTGATCAGAACGAGGGCGCGAATGCGCTGCAGGTGACCACATCCAAGAATGGCTCTGACCTCGTCGCCACCCCCTCCTTTGATAGCGGCACCGTCACTCTTACCGTCCAGAACAAGAAGGGCTCCGGCCTCCCGCTGACCGGTCTCAACGGCGTGACCTTCACTTGGATTGCTGGTGGCGCGGTGCTGTGCATCGGCGTGGCGCACCTCATCCGCAGCCGTAAGCAGGCTGAGGAGTCCGAGCAGGAGTAACGCTCACTCACCCATCCCTTTGGCAGGTGGGATGTGATGGCCATGAGACTTGCGGACACTTTTCACGTCCATCGACGTTCTTGCTTTGCCATTCTCTTTTCGGGGCAGACTCCGCACTGGAGTCTGCCCCGTTCTTTTTGAACAGCGCAGCCGGGGTGCCGTCGCTCGTATGATCGAGCGTATGATTAGCGAACAAATGTTTGCAAATATTGCGTTTACCAGCTGTAAGTGCGAGTGCTCGCAGTAAAATACCCTTGCGACGCATTCCGTGCGCGGGCGGCCGACGACTCGATCGGAGGTCCCCAAATGCTGAAATTCCTTAACGCGCTCGCCGCCCTCGCGGCGGTAGGCTCGTTCGTCATCGCGTTTCTTGACTCGTATGAGGTTCGGTTTAAGGTCCGTAGGCGCACGCGCGGTGCGGACGGTAGAAGGCATTTGCGCTGCAACAAGCGCAAATAAGAATGCCCGGGGTTAGAGGCCCGGGCATTTAACAAAACCAGAAAACTAGGCCGCCCGCGCTTTCGAACACTTACGCGGGATGCGTCGTTTTCTATTGCCATTGTATCCCGAATCGCCCAGCCGATTCGGGATATTTTGAAAACTCAAATGCGGGCCCATACTTGCACTGCGCAATGCTGCCAGGCTGCGTTGCGCAGCGCATGAGCTCGCTAATCGGCTATTATTTGTTTAGACAACTTAAGTTGTAGAGGAGTGACAGGCGATGCTGCAGGGCGCCAAACATATGAAGAGCAATAACGCCGCGGCCAACGGTGGCTCAAGCCCTCAGCCCAAACCTCAACCAAAACCCAAGCGCCGTCGCAAGCGGCTGCCGCGCTGGGCTGACCGGCTCATCACCATCGTCATCATCCTTATTGGCGTGGGCCTTATGACCTGGCCGTGGATCTTGGACCGGCTCGAAGCCTCGGGCGTGTTTAACCAGATCAGCACCGTGTCCAGCACCGTGGACGCGCTGTCTGCTGAGGAGCGCGAGCGCATCCTGCTCCAGGCGCGCTCCTTTAACGAGCAGCTGGCAGGCGAGGCCACCGAGCTTCCCGCCGACCAGATCGAGCCCTACGCCCAGCAGCTCATCTTTGACCGCGACCCCATGATGAGCTGGGTCGAGATCCCCTCCATCGACGTGAGCATGCCCATCTACCACGGCACGAGCGAAGAAGTCCTTATGGCGGGCGTCGGCCACCTGGAGGGCACAAGCCTGCCGGTGGGCGGCACCTCGACGCATTGCGTGCTCACCGCACACTCGGGCATGCGCAACCTGAGCATGTTCGACGACATCCACTCGCTGGAGCCCGGCGACCTGGTGCTGCTGCACACCATGAACAAGACGCTCGCCTATAAGATGGTGGACTCCGAGGTCGTGCTGCCCGAGGAGATGGAGTCGCTGACCATCGAGCCCGGTGCCGACAAGGTGACGCTCGTCACCTGCACGCCCTACGGCGTGAACGACCATCGCCTGCTGGTGCATTGCGTGCGCACCAAGTACAACAAGAAGGACGTCGACAAGCAAAAGTCGCTGGCCGGCCGCCACTGGGGCAAGCGCGAGTTTGCCGTGCTCATCGTGGTCATAGCCATTGTGCTGTTGCTGCTGGACATCGTGATCCACGCGGTTCGCAAGCGCCGCAAGACCAAAGTCTCGGCATAAGACATTCTCCAGAACCACCACAATGGGGACAGGCACCTTTGTGGTGGTCGGGGCTTCTAAACCATCACAACATTCGATGAAAATCGCGATTTTGACGAAAAGTGTCGAATGTTGTGATGGTTTTCGTTGTGGACGCGACGGTTTTCGTTGTGGACGCGACGGTTTTCGTTGTGGGCGAGACGGTTTTCGCTATGGACGGTGCGGTTTCGCTGCAGAACCGTCGGCCCGCCGCCTGTCAACCGCCGCCCTCGTTACGTTTTCGCTGCATTTGGGTAAAGCGCCTGCTCCAAGCCGGCGTTGCCTTGTATACTAGAGCGGTTTATCTGCTATGCGGAAGGGAGCGCCTATGGCACTCAGCGAGAAAGACGTGCGCGGCATCGCCGAGTACGCAAAGATCGCACTGACCGATGACGAGCTCACTCAGATGACGTCCTACCTGAACGACGCCGTCCAGATGCTCGAGCCCGTCCTGCAATATGACTTGCCCGACGTGGAGCCCACGTTCCATCCTATCGGAAGTCTGTCCAACGTGATGGGCGATGACCTGTGCGAGCCCGAGCGCGACCTGCCGCTCGACGTTGCGCTGGAAAACGCCGGCAGCGCGCGCGACCGCTACTTCCGCGTGCCGTCCATTTTGGGAGAGGGGGAGAGCGAGTAATGGCGCTAAGCTTCGATTCCCTTACCGCTGCCCAGATCGCCGCGGGCGTTGCCGCCGGCGACTTTACCGCTACCGAGGTGGCCCAGGCCTCTCTTGCCGCCATCGATGCGCGCGAGGGCGGGGTCCAGGCATTCCTGCAGGTGTCGCCCGAGCTTGCGCTCGAGGCCGCTGCGCGCGTGGATGCCGACCGTGCCGCAGGCAAGCCGCTGCCCCCGCTCGCGGGCGTGCCGCTGGCCATCAAGGACAACATGAACCTCGTGGGCACGCGCACCACCTGCGCTTCCCGCATGCTCGGGGACTACCAGAGCGTCTACACCGCCACCTGCGTCCAGCGCATGCTCGACGCAGGCTGCCTGCCCATGGGCAAGGCCAACATGGACGAGTTTGCCTTTGGCAGCTCTACCGAGAGCTCGGCGTTCCACCGTACCAACAACCCCTGGGATACCGAGCGCGTGCCCGGCGGCTCCTCGGGCGGCTCTGCTGCCGCCGTCGCCGCGGGCGAGGTCGCGCTTTCACTGGGCTCGGACACCGGCGGCTCCATTCGCCAGCCGGCGTCGCTGTGCGGCGTGGTGGGCTTTAAGCCCACGTATGGCGCCGTGAGCCGTTACGGCGTGGTTGCCTTTGGCTCGTCGCTCGACCAGGTGGGCCCCTTTGGCCGCACGGTCGAGGATGTCGCGCTTGCCATGAACGCGCTTACCGGCGCGGGCCACGATCCGTACGACTGCACCAGCCAGGATTGTGCCGTCGACTTTACCGAGCATCTCAACGACAGCATCGAGGGCAAGCGCGTGGGCATTATCCCTGCGTTTATGGAGGCCGAGGGCCTGACGCCCGAGGTCAAGGCAGCTGTTCAGCGCGCCGCCCAGGAGCTGAAGAACCAGGGCGCCGAGCTGGTCGAGGTCGACCTGCCGCACCTGGACGCCGCCATCGCCGCCTACTACGTCATCGGCCCGGCCGAGGCGTTCTCCAACCTGGCACGTTTCGACGGCATTCGCTACGGCTATCAGGAGGAGGGCTGCGCTAACCTGTCCGACCAGAGCTCGCTTTCGCGCGCCCACGGCTTTGGCGCCGAGGCCAAGCGCCGTCAGATGCTCGGCGCCTACCTGCTGAGCTCGGGCGTGTACGACAAGTACTACTACGCTGCGCAAAAGGCCCGCACGCTCATCACGCAGGACTATGACGCCGCGTATGCCAAGGTGGACACCATCCTCATGCCCGCCTCGCCGCGCACGGCCTTTAAGTTTGGCGAGATTAGCGACCCCACACAGATGTACCTTTCGGACCTGTACACCATCTCGCTCAATATTTGCGGTAACGGTGGCATCTCGGTGCCGCTGGGCCTGGGCAAGGACAGCAAGCTGCCCGTTTCTGCCCAGCTGGTGGGTCCGGCGTTTAAGGACCGTCAGCTGCTCACGTTTGCCCGCGCCCTGGAGCGCGGCTTTGCCGATGCCGCCACGGGTGCGCCCGCGCTTTCCGTCGCGCCCGATTTTGCCGGGAAGGGAGGCGAGCTGTAATGAAGGAGCTTTCCGAGGTCCTGCAGGATTGGGAGGCCGTGATTGGCCTGGAGATCCACACCGAGCTCACCGCGCTCGATACCAAGATGTTCTGCAACTGCAAGCTCAGCCACGATGACGAGCCCAACGCCAACGTGTGCCCGGTGTGCCTGGGCCTGCCCGGCGCCCTGCCGGTGCCCAACAAGCGCGCCATCGAGAGCATCGTCAAGGCGGGTCTGGCCACCAACTGCGAGATCCAGCGTCATTCGATGTTCTACCGCAAGCATTACTTCTATCCCGATATGGCCAAGAACTTCCAGACCACGCAGGGTCCGGTCGCCTTTGCCATGTACGGTCATCTGGACCTGGACGTGACCGGTCGCGGTGCCGCCGAGCGCCCCGACTGCGCGTTTGGCGAGGCCGAGGCCCAGAGCTTGGCGAGCGCCTCGGCCAACGCCGAGGGCCTGTCCACGTCCATGACGTCGACCATGCGTGAGGGCAACCAGCGCGCCGGTCACCTGGCAAGCTACGATGCGTCCAACCTGCAGATGCCCGAGCGTCGCGAGGACGGTTCCTACACGGTGCCCATCCGCATCCTGCGCATCCACATGGAGGAGGACGCCGCCAAGATGGTCCACGTGGGCGGCGCCGAGGGCCGCATTACCGCCGCGGCCGAGTCGCTCGTCGACTACAACCGCTGCGGCACGCCTTTGATTGAGCTCGTGACTGAGCCCGATCTGCGCACGCCCGAGGAGGCTCGCCTGTTTATGGAAAAGCTCCGTCGCATCTTTGTGACGTTGGGCATTTCCGACTGCTCTATGGAGAAGGGCTCCATGCGCTGCGACGGCAACGTGTCGCTGCGCCGCCGCGGCGAGACCAAGCTGGGCACCAAGACCGAGCTTAAGAACCTCAACTCGTTTAAGAGCCTGCACGATGGCCTTGCCTACGAGATCTGCCGCCAGGCCGAGGTGCTGGAGGAGGGCGGCATCATCTATCAGGAGACCCGCCACTGGGAGCCTAGTCGCAAGCGTACCGTGGTTATGCGTGTGAAGGAGACGGCCGACGACTATCGTCTGTTCCCCGATCCCGACCTGGCGCCGTTCGATCTGGACGACGAGTTTATCGACCGCTGCCGGGGCGAGATTCCCGAGCTGCCCGATGCCAAGCGCGTCCGTTTTGAGGCCGACTTTGGCATTAAGACGGCCGACGCCGAGCAGATTGCCGGCGACCCCGAGTTTGCCGAGTTCTTTGAGGCCGCCGCTGCCGGTATGGCTGGCAAGGAGGCCCAGACGGTTGCAAACTTGCTGGTGAACGAGATGATCGCCTACCTTAAGGGCGCGGGCGTCTCGCTGACAGAGTCCGGTATTGCACCGGCTCAGGTGGCAGCCCTTGCCAAGCTGCTGGCGACCGATGCCATTAGCTCCAACCAGGCTCACGAGGTCTTTGAGGCTATGGCCCAGACCGGCGACGATCCCAACAAGATCGTCGACGAGCGTGGCATGCGTCAGGTAAGCGATGCCGGAGCGCTGCAGCCGATCGTGGACGAGGTGCTGGCAAACTGTGCCGATCAGGCACAGCAGTATCGTGACGGCAACCAGAAGGTCATCGGCTTTTTGGTGGGCCAGTGCATGAAGGCAAGCCGCGGCAAGGGCAACCCGAAGCTCTTCAACGAGTTGCTGAGAACGTCGCTCTCGTAAACGGGAACCGAGGGTCCCGGCAGGGCGGGTGCTTCCTCAAAATTTCGAACAGTCCTGCGCAAGACGAAGGCCACATTAAGTGGCCTTCTTTGCGTGCGGAACTCATTTTGAGCAAGCGCCCGCCCTGCCGGGGCTCCCGGGTTCTATGACGACTCGGCCGTTCGGGTCAGGCGGGCTGATATAAATAGAGTGAATGGGCGCGCCGTTGGCGCGTCCATTTTTGTGCGGGTGACAAAAGGACTGGCCCTTTGTCACATTGCAATAAATGTGATGAAAGTGTGGCGAAATGAGCTTAAAACTTCCGTAAATGTGATAAATGTCACGTTTTACCTAGGGTAAAATGTGGGAAATATCACGTTTACGGAAGTTTCTTTGCGGGAGGTTCGGTCATGCAGCGAGATATCATTGCCAAGCTTAACGCTTGGAAAGCGTCAGAATATCGTAAGCCGCTTATCCTTAAGGGGGCGCGCCAGGTTGGAAAGACGTGGGCGCTTAAGGAGTTCGGCCGAACCTCGTACCTCAATTTTGTGTATCTGACGCTCGAGGAGCCGTCACCTGGGGTACAGAGCGAGTACGCTCAGTTTTTCGAAGGTACGCACGATCCTCGACGGATCATCTCAAATCTTTCCCTGGCACTTGGACAGCCTATCGAGCCCGGCGAAACGCTGCTTATTATTGATGAGATCCAGGATTGTCCTTCTGCAGTCAGCGCCCTTAAATACTTCTGTGACGAGGCCCCCGAGTATCACGTCGCATGCGCAGGGTCTTTGTTGGGCGTTCGCTTGTCCCGTGAGACCAGCGCTTTTCCGGTGGGAAAGGTCGAGCTCATGGAGATGCGCCCCATGAGCTTTTCCGAGTTTCTGAAAGCCGAGGGCGCTGCAAACTACGACGAATACCTTGGCGGCCTGGATCAGATCGAGACAGTGCCCGATTTCTTCCATGTCCGTCTCGTCGAGCATCTTCGTCGTTATTTTGCATGCGGCGGCATGCCAGAGGCTCTTGGCCGGTGGGTGGAGACGGGCGATATCGTTCAGGTCGATAAGGTGTTGTCTGATCTCTTGGATTCCTACGAGCGCGATTTTGCCAAGCATGGTGGCCGTGCGCAGTTCGCCAAGCTTTCACAAATATGGAACTCGATTCCAGCTCAGTTGGCGCGCGAGAACAAAAAGTTCGTTTGGGGTGCGGTGCGCGAGGGGGCTCGTGCTCGAGAATACGAGGATGCTCTGGAATGGCTTGCCGATGCTGGGCTCATCACGGCGGTTCGCCTTAATGCTGCTGGTGGTGTGCCGCTCTCTGCGTACGATGACCTCAAGGCATTTAAGGTCTACTGTCTTGATGTCGGCTTGCTGCGCCGCATGGCAAGGCTGGATGCGTCCGCTTTTGCCATCTCGGATGCGCTATTTTCGGAGTTCAAAGGTTCGTTCGCCGAGAACTATGTGCTTCAGGCATTACTTTCACAGTTAGATGCTGCTCCGCGTTATTGGACAAACGAGAAGCCGAAGCACGAAGTCGATTTTTTGATTCAAGTCGGAAACGAAATCGTTCCCGTCGAGGTCAAATCGGGAGAGGTCGTTCATTCCAAGAGCCTTAAGTACTATGCCGACAAGCATGCGGAGACGACTCCATTGAGGGTCCGCTACTCACTTAAGAACCTAAAGCTCGACGACGGGGTGCTCAACATTCCGTTGTATTTGGCTGATCGATCTGTCCCTCTTATCAAAAAGGCGCTTGATCGTGCACATCTTGACGTTTAGATCCTGGGTGAGCTGACGGGCGGCGGCTAATTAATCGCTCCGTTACGGCCAGGGAGCCTGGGCCTTAGCGATGCTTGCTTCGCCAAGCCGTGGGTGTCATGCCGGTGTATTGTTTGAAGGCTTGGGCGAAGGCGGCTTGCTGAGGGTAGCCTAGACGCTCTGCCATCTGCGCTATCGTGAGCGCGCTATCGGCCAAAAGGTCCTGCGCTCGCTCCATGCGGCGTCTGCGAATGTAGGCGCCCAGGGACTCGCCTGTTTGGGCCTTAAAGGTGGCGCATAGTTTGGAGCGGCTTGTGTAGAGCCTCTCGGCCACCTCGTTGATACCCACACGTCTGCCTTTGTCGAGCGCGCGCTCAATCATCGCCGTTGCTTCTTCGGCAATGGTTATGCTGACGCGTGTGTCTGCCGCCTGCCGCGCCTGCCTGTGGGCCGCGCGCGAACAGGCGAGCTCCGCGACCATGGTCTCCACGATGCCCTGCATATAGACGTGTCCGCCTACGGTGCGGGCGCGGTCCTCGTTAATCCGGCGCAGCGTGTGGCAGATGGCAGACGTCGCTTCCTCGTGCCATGGCTCGGCAAACGCCTCAAAGATTCCCGCGAACTCGGTGGGATAGCGGTGCTCCAGTTCGTCAAAATATCCAGGCAAAAAGAGCACCGAGCGCGAGTGATAGAGCTCCCCTGCAAACAGCGGGCTTAATTCCTCGCCACAGCTATCTTGGATAAAGCTGCAAACGGCATTGTTTGGCCACGGTCCATGCAATGGTTTGAGGTTCGCGGGCGTTATGCCAGCCTCGGGCATGCATGTAAGTGTGGGCGCGCTGACCTCGCTCACGCATGCGTACGGTTCAGGCGTGTATTCGGCTAGGTGCATGTTGCGCGTCGGGGTTATGAAATGCTCCATGACGATGCAGGTGGGGGAGAGGGGCATGATCCATGCGCGGCCGTGCGCCCGGTCGTTTGCCACCTCGCCGGTAAAGACGGCGCCCTTGCCGGTAAGCTCCAGGCCAAACTGCT
>CAJJVE010000010.1:0-21243 GCA_905196265.1 uncultured Collinsella sp.
TGCCGCGCTCCTCGAGCGCGCGGCCGATGGCGCAGCGCTGCTGCTGGCCACCCGAGACCTGGCGCGGGAACTTGTTGCGGTGCTCGTAGAGGCCCAGCGAACGCAGCAGGTCGTCGACATTGAGCGGGTTTTTGGACAGGTGCGCCGTGACCTCGATGTTCTCCTGGATGGTGAGATCGGGCACCAGGTTGTAGAACTGGAAGACAAAGCCCAGCTCGCGGCGGCGATACTCACCCAGGTCGGCGGGCTTGAGCACGGTAAGGTCGCAGCCGTCCACCATGATGGAGCCGGCGTCGGCATCCTCCAGGCCACCGATCAGGTTAAGAAACGTCGACTTGCCCGAGCCCGAGGGCCCTAGCATGACGCAGATCTCTCCGCGGTTGATGGACGTGTCGATGCCGTCGAGCACCGTCAGGCGTGCATCTCCATCGCCGTAGTGCTTTTTGAGCCCCTTGACCTGGACGTAGGCTTGCTTCGTCGCCATGCTATCCCCCATTGTTAGCCTTGTACTACTTTATGAGGGTAATAGTAAACCTTGGCGAACTATTTTTGGGCGAGAGTGGGGTTTTGTTTCAGACTAGTCATTGGGGACGTTCTTAAATGACTAGTCGCTGGGGACACTCTTTCGCCGCCCGGCAGTTGGGGACGTTCCTTTCCTACCGGCAGTTGGGGACAGTCCTTGGCAACCCGACCGGCAAGCCGGCGGTTCGGCAAAGACTGTCCCCGATGACTAGTCGATTAAGTCTGTCCCCAATGACCACTCTTGGTCGTTTAAGTCTGTCCCCAATGAGTACCCAATGACTAGGTGGCTAGGCGTGGGATTTGGTGCGTGCGAGGGCTAGGCCTACGGCGGCGATGGCCACGGCAAAGAGTGCCGTGACGCCCAGATCGCAGGCGATGTCGCCCAGCACGGTGGACGTCAGGTCCGCGGCGAGCGCCTTGCCGATCGCGTCGTTCACCCAATATGTCGGCACAAAGTGCGCCACCGTCTGCACGGCTGGGCCCATCAGCGACAGCGGCATCCAGGCGCCGCCCAAAAACGTCATGAGCATGCCGAGCAGGTTGCCCACGCCGTTGAGCAGCTCCTCGCGCGCACCCAGGCTCGAAAGCGTAAAGCCAACGGCCAGCGGCGTGCACGCCAGCGCAAACGTCGCCGCCAGCGCCAGGCACACACGGCCCACGCCGACTTCGGCAACCGCGCCGGCAAAGCCCACGACGCCCATCATGCTCGACACGAGCCAAATGCAGACGGTGAGCACCGCGGCAGCCGCGAACACGGCGAGCGAACGCTGGCGCTCAGAGACCGGGCCGGCCTCCATGCGGCGCACGCGCTCGGGCTCGTTCATGCCCGAAAACACCAGCCCCACCGACACGATGACCGACGAGATAATCGCGTACGCACCAAAGTTGAAGTACGACTCGAGCGTGACGGCGGCCGTCGAGTCGACCTTGACCTGCTCGATCTCGACCTTGGCGCGCTTCGCGGCCGCATGCTCGGCAGCCTTGGCGACGTCACCATTAGAGGCGGCGGGCTCTAGGGCCGCCGCAGCACCCGCGAGCGAGATCCAGCGCGAGGCCTCGGCAGACGAAAGCGCTGCCGCCATGGTGCCGGCGCCGTAGGTCACATCGAGCTTGGGCAGAGACTCCCCCGCGCGGGCGGCTGCAACAAGGTCGCCCTCAAACCCCTCCGGGATAAAGAACACGCAGTCGGCGCTACCTTTGGCGCTGTTGCTCTTGGATAGCGCGTCCGCAAGGTCGTAGGTGTCGCCGCCGACGCCCGTGACCAGCTCAAAACGAGAACCCAAATGCTTGGTAAGCGCACGCGAAAGGTCGCTGTCGTCGCGGTCGACCACGATCACGTTGGCATCGTAGGGCTTGTACTCGGTGAGCTGCGACGAGTTCCAGCTCACCGATGCCGCGATGAATACGCCCATGAGCGAGATGAACACCGTATAGATGAGCAGGTAGAACGGGTGCGCCAGCGCCATGCGAAGCGCGGTCTTAAAGGTGCTCATAGCGGCTCCTTCCAAAGATCAGCGTGGCGGCGGCAACGAACAGCAACGCCATAAGGACCAGCGCACCGGCGCGAACGGCAAAGGGGCCCAGGTCCTCAAAGAAATACAGACGGTTGAACATGTCGCAGATAAGCTTGACGGGATTGAGCCAGCACTCGGCCGGGCAGGCGCGGGCGACATCGTCGGCAAGCGCCATCGCCGGCTCGCCGTAGAGGCCGGCGAACAGGGCGCACGTGGTGGCAAAGCCCGTGAGGATGCCCGACTTGGACGCCTTGCCGCCCTTAACGGGAAGCGTGCCCACAAAGAGCCCCAAGCCCGTGGCGGCAAGCGCGGAAGCGGCACCGCCCACCAGACACAGCCCCTCGCGCCCGCCAAAGTCGACGCCCACGACCAGGCGCACGTAGCCAATCGCAATCGTCATCGAAGCTAAGGAGACCAGCCACGAACCCACAAAGATACCGGCCAGCGACGCCGTCTTGGAAAGACCGCCCACACAGCGACGCGCACCAAGGCCCGACAGATTGGGCTGCAGATCGACGACGCTCAAGGCGGCAAACTCGGCAGACATCATCGCGACCAGGCCAAAGAGCGCGTAGTAGTAGATGACCGTGCCATCGGGCGTTGTGCGTGTCAGGCTTACGCGGCGGGTGCCGCCCTCGAGCGACAGGGCGCGCGCAACCGCCTCCGGGTCGGCGAGCGCCGCCGGGTTGTCCTGGGCAATCTGGCGCATGAGCTCGGCATTTTGTGTATACGAGCTTGCCACCGTCTCAAGGATGCTGCGGTCAGTGAGCACCGACGACGCACGCGAGTTGTCATAGCTCGAAAGCAGCGTGAGCTTGGGCGTGCCCGCGTCGTCGACCGTATAGATGCCCGCGACCTCGCCGGCCTTGAGTGCTTTGCGCGCGGCAGCCAAGTCTTCGTACTCGCTCACATCGAGCAGTTGGTCGTCGCCTTCCTTGGCAAGCGACGTCGCCACGTCCTTAAAGGACGAAGCGTCCCAGGCCTCATCCGCCACGACGGCAACCGGCACCGGGTCGACCGTGCCGTCGGAGCTGGGGTTCGCAAACATAAACATAAACATCGTGGAAAGCGCGATGGGAAAGAGAGCGCCCCAAACCCACGTGCTCGGCCGGCGCAGCAGCGTCTTGACCGTAATGATAATGGTGTTGAACATGGCCGCCCCCTAGTCGCGCAGCTCGCGGCCGGTGATCTCGAGGAACACGTCGTTGAGGGTCGGCGGCTCGCTCCACACGCGGCCGAGCGCAACGTCGGCGGCGCGCAATGTGTCGAGGATGTCGACCAGGTTGTGCGGACTCGCCTCGCAGGTGCAGACGAGTTCGCCGCCGGACAGATCGACGCTGAGCACGTGCTCGAGGGCGCGCAACCGCTCGACCGTGGCGGGCTCGACGGCGCCTACCTCAACGGTCACGCGCTCGCCCATCTGAATCATGCGCTTGAGCTCGTCGTTGGTGCCCTGCGCCAGCACGCGACCGCCGTCCATGATCATGATGCGGCTGCAGATCTGCTCGACTTCCTCCATGTAATGGCTGGTATACACCACCGTGGCCCCTTCGTCGCGCAGGCGGCAGATGCCCTCCAGGATGGCGTTGCGGCTCTGCGGGTCGACCGCCACCGTGGGCTCGTCAAAAAAGATAAGCTCGGGCTTGTGCGCGATACCGCAGGCGATGTTGAGGCGACGCGCCAGGCCACCCGAGAGCTTGCCGGGGCGGAACTTGGTAAAGTCGCCCAGCCCGACAAAGTCGATCGCCTCGTCCACCAGCGCGCGGCGGCGCTTGCGGTCGTTGATGTACAGGCTACAGAAATAGTCGATGTTCTCGCGCACCGTAAGCTCATCGAATACCGCCACCTGCTGCGGCACCACGCCGATGCGGCGCTTGAGGTCGTAGCGGGCGGGCGTCATGGGCTCGCCGAACAGCTCGATGGTGCCTTTGTCGTAGGCGAGCAGCTGCAGAATACAGTTGATGGACGTGGTCTTGCCCGAGCCGTTGGGTCCGAGCAGGCCAAAGATCTCGCCGGGGGCGATGCTCAGGTTAAAGTGGTCGAGCGCAATAAGGTCGTCATAGCGCTTGACGAGGTTTTCGACGTGGACGATATCTGTCATGAGGCGGCCCTTCTGTTGATTGCGGCCCGGTACAATTGCATCATCGCAGGAGCCGCCGGCGCGCGCCAGTGAGCTTTGTCACGAGTGCGAGGATCTTGGTCGTGCGGCTTGCCGACGTCCCCGCTTTGCCGCGCGGGAGGAATGTCACGGTTGCCCCAGGCGGCCCCTCCACCACGCGCGGCTTCGCGTACAATACCCGTATGAACAGGCTTTTCGACAAATCGATCGTGCTGGCGTGCTGCATTGCGGCCGCCATGGGTCTTGCCGCGGACGCTCGCTTGGTCACGGCGTTTTGCCTTGGAGTTATCGCCACCTCGCTGGCCGAGGTCGCACAGGGAGAACGCACGCGCCGCACAAGCGAGGCCACGAGTTGCGTTTACATCATCGCGGCTGTCTTCGTGCCGCCGTTTGTGCCGTTTGCGCCTCTCGCCCTCTATGACATCGCGCGGCGCGTGCGCCGTAAACACGTTTGGGTCGCGCTGGGCATTGGCGTCGCCTTTGTCTTTGCGCTCGTCGCGGACCTTCGTGCCGATGCGCTTACCGCCCGAACGCTCCTGCTGACCGCCATCCTTTCGGTTGCCGCCACCTTGTTATCACTACGTACCGCCCAGTTGGAGCGCGAGCAGCAGCGCATGCACCGTATCCGCGACGAGTTGCAGGAACGAGCCCTCGTGCTCGAAGCGCGCAACCGCGATCTTGCCGACCGCCAGGACTACGAAGTCGAGCTCGCGACGCTCGCCGAACGCGCCCGCATCGCGCGCGAAATCCACGATAACGTCGGACACCAGCTCACGCGTGCCTCGCTACAAGCCGAAGCCCTGCGCGTGATCCACGTCGACGAACCCGGCGTCGCCGCCGATTTCGCCGACGTCAAACGCACGGTTGACGAGGCGCTCCAGCTTGTGCGCACCAGCGTCCACGCGCTCAACGACAACGCCGTCGACCTTTCCGTGCAGCTCGAACGCATTGTTGAAGGCGCGCGCTCGGACGGTGGCCCGCAGATTGAGCTTGAAGTTATGACCGAACATGCGCCCGCAAACGTCGCGAACTGCTTTACGGCGGTCCTGCGCGAGGCGCTCTCCAACACCATGCGCCACGCTTGCGCCCATACTGTCACCGTACGGTGCATGGAGCATCCGTCGTTTTACCAGCTCATCGTTACCGACGATGGCGTGGGCGGGGTCCAAGCAATCGGCCGTGGCGCCGCGGAGGGCATGGGGCTCGCCTCCATGCGCGAGCGCATCGAGGCGCTTGGCGGCACCTTCACCGCCGGTCCGCGCGCCGGCGTCGGCGGCTGGCGCGTGTTTGCCACCGTTCCCAAACAGCAAGGAGATGAGGACCGATGAGGCTCATCGTTGTCGACGACGACCGCTTGGTGGTCGATTCGCTCAAGATTATCCTGGGCGCCCAGCCGCAGATCGAGGTGGTGGGCACCGGCGCCAACGGCAACGATGCGTTGGCGCTCTACGCCGAGCACGCACCCGATATCGCACTGCTCGACATTCAGATGCCGGAGCGCGACGGTCTTTCGGCGGCACGCGAGATCCTCGAGCGCGACCCTGCGGCGCGCGTGGTGTTTCTGACGACATTCTCGGATGACGAGTACATTGTGTCGGCGCTCAAACTGGGTGCCCGCGGCTATCTGATCAAAACCGATGTCGCCGCCATTCCGCCAGCGTTGGCGCAGGTCATGGACGGCAAACGCGTGCTCGAGGGTAAGGCGATCGAGGATATCAACTTTGATGGGGCGGACGTCGAGGCCGGCGCGACCCGCCGGCCCGCCGCCTTTGCCAGCCTGACCGACCGCGAGTTCGAAGTCGCCGAGCTCATCGCCCGCGGCCTCGACAACAAGGAGATCGCTGCCACCGCCTATATGGGCGAAGGCACCGTGCGCAACCACATCAGCTCGATCCTTGCCAAAATGGGTCTGCGCAACCGCACGCAGATCGCCATCGCCTACCTGCGGGGGTAATTGCCCGAAGACCGACCGCCCCGGCAAAGAAAAATAGCTGCTACCGATTTAATGCCATTTCAAAACTATGTCGGATTACGGGGCAAAAGTCGGAGCCCTCATCCATAGCCTCATTTTCTGCAAAATGACAGCCCATCTACCTGCGGTTTTATTTTCACGGATATCGGCATGGTTGAGGGTTCGTGACTCAGCCCCGTAAACCGGCATTGTTTTGTTCGGGCGGCCCTGCACGAGCGCCTCCGCAAGTCTCGCGGGACCAAAATGATCCGTTTTCCTCCGCCCGCGGAGATCGGCCGACGGCGCCCGCCACGAAATCGGCCCATCTACTACGTTTAACTCGATACCCCCGACCATAACCGCTTTTCATGAAAACCGCAGGCTATCTACCTGCGGTTTTGTTTTTGCAATTTTCTGTATGGTCGGAGGTTCGCTATCCAGCCCCGTAATCCGGCATGGTTTTGTTCGTGGCGGTACAACCGCGCGTTTAAGCGCGGGGCCGGTGGGGCAGTTTTGCCCCACCGGCCCTATCCCAGCGCTATACCAGCCCCAGTCCAGAGTTATTCCGGTTTGGTTTCTACCGTGGGAGTCTTGTTCGCCGCAACTGGAGTGCGGGCGGTGTCCATGCTCAGACAGTGCTTGGGGCAGCTCTCGATGCACTCGCCGCACACCACGCAGGCGTACGGGTCGATCGACCAGGTGCCGCCTTTGCGATCGACCGCGAGCGCGCCCGCCGGGCAACGCCGCGCGCACATGCCGCAGCAGATGCACACGTCCATGTCATTGACGATATGCCCGCGCAGGCGCTCGGGCGCCGCGAGCTTCTCCTGCGGATAGCACACCGTGACCGGCTGCTTGACCATAGAACCCAAGGCCGTCTTGGCAAATGTCAGTAAACTCATGCCGCGCCTACCTTTCCGTGCAGCTAATGCAGGGGTCGATGGTCAGGATAATCATGGGCACGTTGGCAAGGAGCACGCCCTGCAGCGCATGCGTCAGACCCGCCAGGTTCTGCGACGTCGGCGTACGCACGCGAAAACGGTCCAGGTTCTTGGTGCCGTTACCGCGCACATAGTAATACGCCTCGCCGCGCGGCTGCTCAATCACAACCTCGCCACGCGCGCCGTCGGCCGGCGTGAGCTTGGTGCGCCCGCCGATGCCGTCGTGCGGAATCTTGCCCACAAGCTCCTTGATGATGTCCATGGCCTGCGTGACCTCGGCACAACGCACCTGGCAGCGGGCATAGCAGTCGCCATCGCTAGCAACGATAGGCTCAAACGCGGCCAGGTCCGCATAGGCGCCGTCGCCGAACATGCGCACGTCGTAATCCACGCCCGAGGCGCGACCGAACGGGCCGACCATCGACAGATTAAGCGCTTCCTTCTTGCTAATCACGCCCACGCCATGCAGGCGCTCGCCGCAGCTATTGTCGTCCAAAAACGTATGCACCAGGGCCTCGTAGTCGGGGCGCATGGCGTCAAGCGTCTGGACAATGCCGGCCAGCTCGGAGTCCTCGATATCGTGCTTAAGGCCGCCGATCTCGTTAATCGAAAGGATCACGCGGCCGCCGCAGGTGCTCTCAAAAATCTTGAGAATCTGCTCGCGCAGGGTCCACGAGCGATAGAACAGCGCCTCGAAGCCAAAGGCATCGGCGAGCAGGCCCAGCCACAGCAGGTGTGAGTGAATGCGCGAAAGCTCGTGCAAAATGGTGCGGATATACTGCACGCGGCCGGGCACCTCGATGTCGAGCATGCGCTCGCAGGCGCTGGCATAGCCGCAGCTATGGCCCACGGCGCAGATGCCGCAGATGCGCTCGGCGATGTACCCAAACTGATGCATATCGCGCTTTTCGGTGAGCTTCTCGAGTCCGCGGTGCACAAAGCCGATCTGCGGAATTGCCTCGATGACGCGGTCGTCCTCGATCACCAGGTCCAGATGAAGCGGCTCGGGCAGCACCGGGTGCTGCGGGCCAAACGGAATAACGGAGCGATGTGCCATGGACCTTACGCCTCCTTTTTCTGCTTGTCGCGGGCGGCCTTGGCGGCAAGCGCCGCGCGGACCTTGGCCGCTTTCTCGGGATCCATGGCGGCGAGCTTTGCTTCCAGCTCGGCGGCTTTGAGCGCGGCCTTGGCGGCAGCTTCATCGTGCTGAGCATCGGAGCCGGCAGCCGCAGCGGGCTGAGCGACAGTAGCACCCGCAGCACCCTCCCCCGCAGCGGCCGCGGCAGCGGCGGCCTTCTCGGCCGCAGCCTTGCGCGCCTTGGCCTCGGCAGCGGCACGGACCTTCATGGCCTTCTCGCGCGCAGCCTTCACCTCGGGCGTGATAACGCTCATGGGTTCGGCAGTCGAGACCTGGTAGAAAAAGCCCTTAAAGTCGAGCTGCATGTCGGTGATGGCAAGTCCAAATAGGTCGTGGGCCTCATTTTCAAACGGGAACACCGCGGGGTAATACGAGCTGATGGACGGAATCTCCTGGCACTGGTCGATGCCCTCAACCACCAGGTTCTCAATCGCATAGCTGCCGTCCTGAGCGATCCGCTCCTGAGCAGCACGAACGTTGATAAACGTATAGACCAGGCGATACGATCCGTCGTCCACACAGCGCTCGGCGTGCATTTGCACAAAGCGCGCGCCGACGCCCTTGAGCGCCTGGACATGCGACAGGAGCTCGTCGATCCCGACGGTGGTATAGATTGCCTTTTGCATTACTCGGCCTCCTTTGCAGCGACGGGCGTCTCAGCAGGTGCGTCGCCAGCGGCGGGCGCGGCGGGCTTCTCGGCAGGCGCGTCACCGGCACCGTCAGCCCCGGCCCCCGCAGCCACAAACCCGTCCTCGCCCAGCTCAACGCCACCGTCCCAGGTTGCGGCACCGCCCACGGTGAGCGGGTCACCGCCAGCACGCATCACGGCCTCCTTCTGGTCCAGGATGCCGCACGCCTCCACAATGGCATCGATTACGGTCTCGGGGCGAATGGCGCACCCGGGCGCGTACACGTCCACGGGAATCGCGCGGTCCACGCCGCCGATCACGTTGTAGGCATCGCGGAACACGCCGCCCGAACACGCGCAGATGCCGCAGGCCACCACGCACTTGGGCTCGAGCATCTGGCTGTAGATCTGGCGCACGACGGGCAGGTTCTGGGCATTGACCGACCCCGTCACCAAAAAGATATCCGCATGCTTGGGGTTGCCGGTGTTGACCACGCCAAAGCGCTCCGCATCAAACAGTGGCGTGAGCGAGGCCAGCACCTCGATATCGCATCCGTTGCAGCTCGAGCCGTCGTAATGAATAACCCACGGCGAGCGCGACATTTTATGATCCATGGATGCCGCCTCCTAAATAAATACGTCGACGAGGATGGGCATAAGGTTGAGCAGGCCAAACACCAGCGCCACGCCCCAGCCGAGCTTAAAGCAGCTGCGCCAGGTGCTGCGGGCGAAGGTGTTATCGATCAGCACCTCGACAAAGTACGTCGCAGCCATCACGACCAGGGCGACCACCCAGCTCACCGGGTTGTCCCAGACAAAGAACATGCCCACCCACATCAAAAACAGCGCGGTCTCGCACCAGTGCATAAGGGTCATCTTGGCCAGCGTGCCGCCGCTCATCTCGGTGGCGACGCCCTGGACAATCTCCTGATGCGCGTGATGCGAATACGAAAGGTCAAACGGCGACTTGCGCAGCTTGATGGTGAGCACCGCGAGCAGCGCGAGGAAAATGGGCGCGCTGTACACAATGATGGGGGCCGACTGCCCCGTCACGGCGATGGAATCGAAGCTATCGGTGGCAAGGTACAGGCCCACGCTCATCAGCAGAACGGCGGGCTCGTAACTCATAACCTGCAGCAGCTCGCGATCGGCACCAACCTGGGCAAACGGGCTTTGCGTCGAGGCGGACGCCAGCACCACAAAAATCGCGGCGAGCGTCACCATAAAGGCGCACAACAGCGTGTTGGAGCCCGACACAAAGATGCCGCCGCCCACGACGGTAAAGATGAGCGCGCACGCCATGTAGGTATCGTCCATGGTGTTTACGCTGGCAGGGGCCTTGCGCAGCAGCTTGGCAACGTCGTAGAAGGGCTGCAGCAAGCGCGGGCCCACGCGACCTTGCATACGGGCGGACAGCTTACGGTCAAGGCCGTCAATCAAGCCGCCCACAAGCGGCGCCAGCAAGGCAAACGCCACGGTGCCAATAAAAATGCCCACGACGCCCGAGCCCTCGAAATACTTACCGCGCAGCACCGAGGGCGCGCTCATGGCAAGCCGCTCGGGCCCAATCCACGCGCAACACAGCAGCGCAAACAAGATAATGCTGCAGCACACGACGCTACCCGCGGGGCTAATACGCTTCTCGCCAAGGGCGTCCTCCGAGTACCAATTGCGCTTTTCGGCCTTCACCTCGTGTCCCATCGAGCCGCGGAAATGGCGATATTTGTCGGTTCCCACGCCCGAAAGGTACACGTTGACGTGCGGCTTATTGCTCACGCGGAATGAAGTCAGCAGCACCACGGCGATAAACGCCACGATAACCACCATCAGATACATGGCGTCCTTGCCGATAACGTACGGCACGCGGCCAAACACCATGGCCAAGTAAGGCGACACCAGGCCGCTCGAGATAACCGGGAACGCCACGCAGCACAGAATCAGCAGCGCGGCGATGGTGTTGAGGGCCATCCATTCGGTCTTATGGACATTGACCTCAACGTTTTGAGCCGTGGGATCGACGCCCGAAAGCTTGGCAAGCCACTTGCCCCAGAAGTAAAACGTCGCGGCCGAGCCAAAGGCAAGCACCATGATCATGAGCACGTTGCCGGTCTGCGCGAACGCCACCAGGGCGCCCCACTTGGACACGAGCATGCCAAACGGCGCCACAAACATGCCCATAATGCCCAGCATCATCAGGCGCGTCAGGTGCGGCATGCGGCTGAACATACCGTCCATGTCCTCGATATTGCGGCTGCCGATATGATGCTCGGCCGTGCCCACGCACAGGAACAGCAGCGACTTTGCCACCGTGTGGAACAGGATTAGGAAGATGGCCGCCCATACGGCCTCGGGCGCGCCGACGCCCAGGCAGGCACTGATGAGGCCCAGGTTGGAGATGGTGGAGTACGCGAGCACACGTTTGGCGTTGCTCTGCGAGATGGCCATGAGGGCAGCGAGCAAAAACGTGATGGCACCCACACTCGTGACCATAAAGCCGGTCACGGGATAGATGGCATAGAGCGGGCTCAGCTTGACCATGAGGAACACGCCGGCTTTGACCATGGTGGACGAGTGCAGCAGGGCGCTCGTGGGCGTGGGGGCAACCATGGCACCGAGCAGCCAGGTATGGAACGGCATCTGCGCGGCCTTGGTAAGGGCGGCGAGCGACAGCAGAATGACCGGCATCACCAGCAGCGCGGATTGCGCGGTTCCGGCGCCGGAAAGCTCGATCATGCCCGAGATGGTCAGCGGCATGCCGTTAACGTGCAGGTACATGAGTCCGGCCAAAAACGCGATGCCGCCCAGCATGTTGAGAATGATCTGGGTAAAGGCGTTCTTGATGGCCTCGGGCGTGCGCGTATAGCCAATCATAAGGAACGAGCACACGGTGGTGATTTCCCAGCCGCAGAATAGCCACTCAAGGTTGTCGCTCGTCACGATGACGAACATGGCCGAGAGGAACAGGAACATGAGCGCCAGGAACTGTGGGCGACGGTCGGGCGCGGTCTGCCCGCGCAGCGCGGCCTCGTGCTCGTCATGGGCCTGGAAGTCCTTCATGTAGCCCAGGGCATACACGCAGATAAGGCTGCCGACGATGCCGACGGCGAGAACCATGATCACGCTCATGTAGTCCAGGTAGAGCGGGGTGGCGGTGACGGCTTCGGTCGCGGGCAGCGTCATGGCTGCAAAGGCGAGCGAGCCCACCAGCTGGACTATGCCGAGCACCGTGGTGAGCGCGTTCCTATATTTGTACGCGTTGTACAGGATGACGGCGCACAGGATGACATCGATGGCGGAGCTGATGATGGAGAGCACGTGCGAGGCGCCGGGGGCAACCTCAAAGCTCTGCGGACCCGTGCCAAAAAACATGACGGCGACTACAACTGTCACCGCCATAATAATGCCGGAGCCTATGAGCCCCACCGCATCGCGGGCGCGGTCACCGCCCGCGAACAGCATGCCCAGTGCCGGTACCAGCGGAAACAGGGTAAGGAAATACAGTAGCGTCATACCATCACTCCCCCATGCAAAAACGCTGCAATTGTTTAACGTTATAGCTCAATTGAGGAGTAGCAGCGGCAGGTTTTCGGTCAACTGGGGAGTTTTAGGCGTACGGGGCAAGGGCGTGTCCGCTTTGGAGCAGAGAGGCGACGCTCCCCCTATTGCAGCGATGGGCGCGCGGGCACTGCACGCGGTTTATTGGCCACTTTGAAGGATGTCCCGATAGGCACGCGGCGATCCGAAAAGTTGGCACGGCAAGAAAAATGCGCCCCCGTGGGCGCACCATCCCGTTCGCTATTCCGCCTTTTTAACGCGCGGCTTGCGACCCCGCGGCTTATCGACCAGCGCCGCCTCGCCGCCGTCGCGGTACAGGCGACACCAAGCCTTGACCGAAGACTCGCTGGGAATCTTGTGCTTGATCATGGCCTCGCGAACCGTCAGGCCGTTTTCCAGACGGTCCTTAACCACGGCGAGCTTAACGTCGTACGAATAGGTGTGATGACGAGCGCCCGCATTGAGCACGGCGTCGGCACCGCCCACGGCATATGCACGGGCCCACTGACGAGCCGTGGCCTGGGGAATGCCAAGCTTTGCGGCGAGGGCGCGGTGACCGACCCCCTCTTGGAGGATCTCGACGGCGCGCTGCCTAACCTCGGGCGCATGCGTGCGAGTCCTAGTTGCTTCCGACATACCTGCCACTTCTTAGCCTTAACCGTTAATCTGCTTTCTTACGTGCACGCTAGATAGTAGCATTTTGCTGTTTGCTCAAAGTAGTTAATTAAAATAGACGCGGCGTTATCTGGGCATTTGACACCTATTTACGACATTTCTTTATCGATTATTTACGCTGGTAGCTAGCTCGCAGCTAATCGTCATTCGTTTGCCAACAAAATTGACATCTCTTTATGTCCTTTGGTCTAGAGGGAATAATTATTAACCCCTCCCCCAATAATTTTGAGCGGCCTGCAGGGCAGTGACGCCTCACTCCTCATGATTACCGCGCATTGCCATCCACCCGAGCAAAACAAAAAGGACGGGACCTGCTGCGCTTGCAGACCCCGCCCCGGTTGAAACCCGATGGGACGCGGCCAGGCGAGGCGGATCCGTGCTACCGCCCCGCCTGGCCGCGAAGTTAACTACAGCTCGTTGGCCGCGTGATACGCCGTGCGGATGGCGCTCGCAATGTCGGCGGTGCGCTCGCCCGAGCAGTCGCCCACGCAGGTCACGGGCACCGTCACGCCGTCCAGGTCAAACGCGTTGGCCTTGGAGCCCACGGCCATCACCACGTAATCGCAGGCGATCTTCACCGGCTCCTCGGCGCCGTCCTCGGTGGTGCGAATGGCCTCCACGCCCTCGTCGGTAATGGCGGTCAGGCGGGTCTTCACGTGCTGCTCCACGTTGTGCTCTGCAAAGTCGCTCATGATCAGCGGCAGAATGGTCTCGGACTCGCCCGCGGCAATCTTGTCGAGCATCTCCACGATCGCCACCTCGCAACCGTGCTGCAGCAGATACTCGGCAGTCTCGGTGCCCACCAGGCCACCGCCAATAACGGCGACACGGCCCGTAAGCTCAACCTTGCCGGCCAGCACGTCCCAGCTCGAGACGACCTTCTCCGAGTCGGCACCCGGAACGGGGATGACCACGTCGTGCGCGCCCACGGCCACAATCGCGGCGTCGGCGGCGTTGAGGTCCTCAGCGGTAGCAACATGGTTGAGCTCGACCTTCACACCCAGGCCGGGCAGAATCTTCTCGTAGTACTCGACCGAGCGCATGATCTCGTCCTTGCGCGGAGGCGCGGCCGCCAGCACAATCTGGCCGCCCAGATGATCGCTCGCCTCGTAGACGGTCACGTCGTAACCGCGCTTGGCCGCCACGCGCGCGGCCTCCAGGCCGGCAATACCGCCGCCCACCACGGCGATCTTCTTGTCGCCCTCGCCCGGCTTAATGGCGATGGTCGCCTCGTCGCCGTTCTCGGCATTGAGCACGCACGAGATGTACTTGCGGTTTTGAATCGCATCGACGCAGCCCTTGTTGCAGTTGAGGCACTCGCGGATGGGTTCGCCCGTGGCAGCCTTCAGCGCAATGTCGGGATCGCACATGAGCGAGCGGCCATAGGCGACGATGTCGGCCGCGCCGTCTTCCAGGATCTTCTCGCCGGCCTCGACCGAGACTACACGGCCGACGGTTGCCACCGGCACGGAGACCAGGGCCTTAACGCGCTCGGCCACGGGCAGCGTCCAGTTGTAGGGCATGGCGCCCATGGGCGGAATGGTGTCGCCCATGTTGCCGGTGTGGTTGGCCTGCGCGACCTGGATCATGTCGATGCCCGCGCCCTCGAGCAGCTTGGCAAACTCGCAGGCCTCGTCAGGCTGCAGGCCGCCCTTGCCGCGCGGCGTGCCGTCGGGGTTCTCCATAATCACGGGGAGCTTGTACTCCACCATCAGCTGCGGCGCGGCTTCCTTAATGGCAGCGACGACCTCCAGCGCGTAGCGGACGCGGTTCTCGAACGAGCCACCGTACTCGTCGGTGCGCTGGTTGAGGATGGCCGAGCACAGCGAACCCACCAGGCGGTCGCCGTGGACCTCGATGGCGTCGATGCCAGCCTGCTGCGCGCGGGCAGCCGAGGCGGCGATGGCCTCCTTGATCTGGGTGAGCTGCTCTACGCTTGCCTCGTTCACAAAGTGCTGCATGTCGTGGTGCAGCTTGGCGTAGGCCTGATTGCGGATCTCGTTGGACTCGGCCATCTTGGCGGCAAAGGTCTCCTCGTCGCCGGCGGCCTTGGCCTCCTGCGCGGCCTTGGCAGCGGCCATGGATCCCATGACCATGCGGCCGACACCGGGCACGTCATACTCGGGGTGGAACAGCTGCAGCGCGACCTTGGCGCTGTGCTTGTGGACGGCGTCGGCCAGTGCCTTAAACGTGGGGATCTGGGCGTCGGTCGCCAGCTTGGGCGTGGGGCTTGCGGTCATAACGGGAGCGACGTCGCCGATGACGATGTAGCTCACGCCGCCACGGGCCAGACGCTCATAAAAGGCCAGGCTGCGCTCGCCGATGGAACCGTCGCGCTCCTCGTAGCCGGTGGTCAGCGGCGGGAACATAATGCGGTTCTTGAGCTCAAGGGGGCCAACCGTAATGGGCTGGAGCAGCTTGGATGCAGGTGCGGTCATGGACATTCCTCTCTTGTAGGCGCGGCGGCGATGGTGCCGCGTAGTTGTCTAGAGGATATGGCATGGGGGCACAGCGGCGCAACGAAAATCGGCGAATATCAGGTGGCAGCAGGTGGATGGGGGTGGGACGGCCCGTCGGTTTATCTCAATCTGTAACAGTTACGCGGCAAACCCGGGTCTTACTGTTACAGATCGAGACAAACGGGAGCGTTCCGTCGGAAAATCTCGATCTGTAACACCTACAGGCCAAAAACGACCCTAGATGTTACAGATCAAGACAAACCAATCTAGCCTGCCGAAAAATCTAAATCTGTAACAGTAACTCGGCAAAATGGGCTCCAGATGTTACAGATCGAGATAAACGGGACCCGTCTGCCAGAAAATCTCAATCTGTAACAACAACTCGGCAAAATCCGCCCCTCGTGTTACAGATTTAGATAAACGGGACCCAACCCACCGGCATATCTCGATCTGTAACACCCAGCCGCCCAAATCGGGTCTAGATGTTACAGATCGAGATTTTGTTTGAGAAGCCGAGAATTGGACCGAAAACACGGTCCCCAAATAACAAAAAAGCTCGCCGGCTAGGCCGACGAGCTGCAAGTTCTTGGTCGCGGGGGCAGGATTTGAACCTACGACCTCCGGGTTATGAGCCCGGCGAGCTACCAGACTGCTCCACCCCGCAATGTCTGGGCGCCTCATGTGCGCAAGAAAGAATATTACGTGGGAGTTCGGTAAACGGCAAGGAAAATCTCGTAGAGCATAATTCCTTCATATTTAAACCCCTCAGTCCATATCACCGCAAACGAATCGCAGCCGAGCGCCGTCGGCGGCGCGTATACAATGGTGCGCGTCCTTTTACGCCGACACCGGGAGTAGACATGCTGCTCGCTATCGATATGGGAAACACGCAGACGGCCATGGGCCTGTTTGACGGAGACGAACTGGTGCAGTCGTGGCGTATGCCCACCGACCGCTCCTATACCGCCGACGAGATCCATGTGCGCCTGATGGGTTTCTTTAAGATGTACGGCCTTTCGCTCGATGCGGTCGACGCGATCGCCTTTGCGGGCGTGGTGCCGCAGCTCTCGCGCGAGTGGCACGCCGTGGCCGACCGCATTGCCGCGGACGCCATCGTCATTGGGCCGCAGACGGCGGCCGTGACCAAGCTGCGGGCGGCGCGCCCCCAGGCCGTTGGTGCCGACCGCATCGCCAACGCCGTCGCCGCCGAGACCTTCTACGGCGCCCCGGCGATCGTGGTGGACTTTGGCACCGCAACCAATATCGACGTCATCGACGAGGACGGCTATTACATTGGTGGAGCGATTGCGCCGGGCATCCGCATTTCGATGGACGCGCTCGCCGCCCGAGCCGCCAAGCTCGCCAGCGTTCCGCTCGAGGCGCCCGAGCACGCCATCGGCCGCGATACCGAGGAGTGCATCAAGGTCGGCGCCGTAACGGGCGCCGCCGCCATGGCCGAGGGCCTGGTTGCGCGCATGAAGCGCGAGCTGGGGCGCGAGGACGCCACCGTTATCGCCACGGGCGGCCTCGCCAGCATCGTCGCCGATTCAACCGACGCCTTCGACGTGGTCGATGGACAACTCACCATCAAAGGCATTTGCGAAATCTACCGCCGCATGCAGGAGCTGGGGTAGGACGGGGACCTAAGTCGAGCACGAGCGGCGAACTAGGCAACGCATTGGTCCTATTCCTCAAAATCGAAAATTTTTTAGTTTTGAGGAATAGGACTTTCTGCTACGTCTCACCGCACAGCCACCTCGCCAGGTCCACGATCTGCACCCCATTGCGGTCCGTGGCCTCGTGATGCGTGCGGGCGAGAATCATCTTGGGGTACGCGTCGCCAATGCTCAGCAGTGGTGAAATCTCGCGTTCAAATGTCTTATCCGAGCTGATGTCGTCGCTCACCTGAATGTAGAGCTTCTCGCTTCGCTTGATTGCTACAAAGTCTATTTCCTTTTTATAGAGTACGCCGACGTATACCTCGTATCCGCGGCGCAGCAGCTCGATGGCCACCATGTTCTCGTACACGCGACCCCAGTCCATATCGCGTGTACCGAGCAGTGCGTATTTAAACGCATGGTCCGCCAGATAGTACTTCTCGCCGCTCTTAAGGTATTTTTTGCCGCGAATGTCGTATCGACGAACTTTATAGAAGGCAAACGCATCGCACAGGTACCCCATGTACGTGCCGACGGTCTTGTTCGTAATCTTTAGCCCATCCGCATTTAATGCATCAGTAATGTTGCGTGCCGACGTAATGTTGGAAACGTTGTCCATCATGTAATCGGCAATGCGCAGCAGCGCCGATTCGTTTCTCACGTTATGCCGCTGCACGATATCTCTCACAATGAGCGTCTTAAAGACGTTGGAGAGATATTGATAGCGCTGCTCCTGCAGTGGATAAGGGTAAGAGCCAGACATGCCGCCGGTTCTCGCGTACCCATCGAAGTCGCGGTCGACCTCGCTCTCGTCGCCATAGAGACGATACTCCTCAAACGAGAATGGGAAAACCTCGATCTCGAAGGTGCGCCCCGTAAAGAGCGTCGACAGATCGCTCGACAGCAAAAAGGCATTCGATCCGGTGATGAAGATGTCGTACTGCTCGGATGCGTGAAGGCTGTTGATCGCACGCTCAAAACCGTCGCACATCTGAACTTCATCGATAAGCAGAAAGTTATGCTTGCCGGCCACTCGATGCTCTTTTACATAGGTGAGCAACGCGTGATACTCGAGCAGGTTCTCGAACTCATCGAGGTTGTAGTTGATATGGATGACATTCGAATTGGACAGATTCGCCTCCACGTAATCGCGGAGGGCCTCGAGCAATTTTGACTTACCGCTACGGCGGATGCCCGTTATGACCTTGATGTCCGGCACGCCAATAAGGCTCGTCAACGTGTCCATATATGACGTTCTATTGATGAGTTTCATTGGGGCCTCCTCGCGGTCTTTTATCGCTATTCCTCAAAAACGAAAATTTTTCAGTTTTGAGGAATAGGCTCTGTAGCGAATATACCTCGCGAAAGGCCGAGCCGCCTTAATCCTATTCCTCAAAAACGAAAATTTTTCAGTTTTGAGGAATAGGCCCGAGGTGCTACCCCACAGTCACGCGAAAGCCCTCCCCGGCGCAAGCCGAGGAGAGCTTCTGTTGTCATCATTATCTTCGAACGCTGGCGCCTCGCGCTACAGCCCGCGAATGCGCACGGCCTCGGGCGGAAACTCTTGCTCGCCGGCATCGGTCTTGATGGTCGCGCGGCCCCAGATGTCCAGGCCCGCAAACACGCCGACCGCGAGCGGCAGGCCGTTGGGCGACACCGCCGCGACCTGACGACCCAGCAGCGGCACCATATCGAAGTACTCACCCAGCACCGGGGCCAGCGGGCCGGCAGCGCCCTGTGGCGTGTTGGCGGCAACCGCCCAGGCGTCAACGCGAGCGAGCACCGCCGCGGCCAGCGCCTCGACCAGCACTTCGTCGGCATCATCTACACCGAGCTCGCTCAGTGCCGAACGCTCAATATCCACCGTCACGGCACCGAACATGCCCGCGGCACCGGCACCGCCGTTGACGGCGAGGCGCGCGAGCGACGTCTCAAACGCAGGCGCGCCGCACACAATGTCACTCGGCCACTGGATGCCCACTTTGCCGGCAAGCCCCAGGCCCGGCGTTGCGGCCGTGCCCGCGAGCGCGTCCATCATGCCCATTGCGGCCACAAACGGCAGGCCGTGGAAGGCGTGCATGTTCACATCGGGGCGCACGACCAGCGAAAACGTCAGCGATGCATCGCCCGCGCTCCACGCGCACCAGCCCGCGGACATGCCCTCGCGGCCCGCGTCACGTGCCGCGTCGAGCTCGGTACCGGCGGCAACAGCATTCATCTCGATCATCTACATGCGCCCCAATTCGCCCACGATATGGCCCACGCGGTCCTCGGGCTCCTTGACCTCGACGCCGTTGTAGCGGAAGAACCGCGCCGGGTCGTGCATCAGGTCCTCGAGCGGCACCAGCACAAAGTCGCGCTCGCCAATGAGCGGATGCGGCAGGCGCAGCTTCTTGCCGCCGTGGGTCTCGCCGTCCATCCACAGCAGGTCCAAGTCGATGGTGCGTGGGCCATTGGCCTTGGCCTTTTTGGAGCGATCGCGGCCCAGCTCGGCCTCAATCTTCATAAGCTCATCGAGCAGCACCAGCGGAGCCAGCTCGGTCTTGATCTCGATGACAGCGTTGGCAAACGCGTCCTGGCGCGTCTCGTAAGCCGGCTCGCTCTCGTAGATGCGCGAGCAGTTGGACACGCAGGTGAGCGGGATCTCGGCAATCATGTCGCGCGCAGCGCGGATGTTGTCGCAGCGATGTCCCAGGTTGGAACCCACGGCCACAAACGCGCGGCGCGGCTGCGGCTTGGCAACGGCCCAGTAACCGTTCAGGAACTGTGCAAAGCCCGCAACGTCGTGCACGCGCACGATGTTGGCGCCGGCCTGGATGGCGCCCAGGCACACGCCAAACGTGGCGGCATCGCGCGCGGCGGCCTCAGTCACACCCGAGACGGCGCCCACAAATCGCTTGCGCGACACGGCGCACATGAGCGGGTAGCCCAGCGACGCCATCTTGGCGGTCTCGCGCTGGATGACGATATCCTCGTTGGCCGTCTTGCCAAAGCCCGGACCGGGATCGATGCAGATGCGGTCGCGCGACACGCCGGCGTGGATAAGCGTGCGAGCCTGATCGGACAGAAAGCCCATGACGCGGCGCATGATGGGCGCAGAATCGGGCAGGGTAAAGCGACGGAGCTGCGAGGTGGGCACATAGGCTTCCTCGCGGCGGGCACTGCGGCGCATCATGGCGGCCAGGTGGTCGCTGGGCTCTGGTGCGGCTTCGGTAGCTGCGGGCACAGTCTCGGGCTCTGCAGTCTCGGCGGCAGGAGCGGTCTGCTCGGCAGCCGGCGTCTCTGGCTCGGACTCGGGCGCGGGCTCCGGTTCGCCAAACGGCAGCGAGGGCTGTACCACACCGCCCGGAAGCTTGGCCTCAACCTTGGGCTCGCCCAGCAACTTGCCGCGACGGCGACGGGCCGGCTTCTCGGCCTCGCGCGCAGCCTCGGCAGCCGCTTCGCGCGCCTTCTCGGCAACAAACGCCGCAGCCGAGGTGTCGAGCTGCACCGTCGCGTGCGTGCGGGCGGGTGCGGCGACCTCGCCGGCGTGCATTACGATGACGCCGCAGGTGCTCGTCTTAACGAACTCAACCATCTTGGGATCGGTGAAGCCCGTCACGTCGTTGACAATCGAAGCACCGCAGCGCACAGCCGCCTTGGCAACCGCCACATGACGCGTATCGATCGAGACGATGGCGCCCTCTTTGGCCAGCGCGCGCACGACGGGCAGCACGCGACGCGCCTCCTCGTCGGGGTTGACCGGGGTAAAGCCGGGGCGCGTGGACTCGCCGCCCACGTCGATGATGTCGGCGCCGGCATCGAGCATCGCCAGGCCGTACTCGATAGCGGCATCTTGGTCAAAGTGCTCACCGCCGTCGCTAAACGAATCGGGCGTCACGTTGAGGACGCCCATGATGCGCGGACGGTCAAAGCTGAGCTCGTACTTTCCGCACCGCCATGTCTTGCTGTCGTTCGCCATGAACATCCTCCTAAAATGCCCACGCCGCCGCGCTCGGGCGCTGGCGGCGGGGTCGCTTTGCAATCAGTCTTTCTATTGTATCCGCGCGCGCGGGCTAGAACGCAAACGCGGCCGCGATGTCG
>CAJJVE010000011.1:0-19008 GCA_905196265.1 uncultured Collinsella sp.
TGCCGTGGTCCACATGGCCCATGACGGTGATGATGGGCGTGCGCGTGATGAGGGTGGCTTTGGGTTCTTCCACCACCGGCACGGGTTCCGGTTCCTTGACGGGTTCCTGCTGGGCTTTCACGCCGCCGCCCTTTTCCCGTTTTTCACGGGCGAATGTGTAGCCGTGGAGGTCGCAGATGGAACTGACGGCGTCCGCATCCAGCGGCGTGTTCGGGTTGGCGAAGATGCCCATGCAGATGGTCATGATGCCGGCGCCCAGGCAGGTGGCGCAGGCGAGCGCTCCCGCATCGATGCCAGCGCCCGAGAGCACCGCGGGGTTGACGGCGATGATGTAGGCCATCGCCAGGAATGTTGTCAGTCCAGCGCGGAGTTCGGTCCCGATTGTGGACTTGCGCTCACTGACGTGAAAAAGTTCGTCCATGCATACCCTTTCCTTGTTCGGCCCCGAGTTTAGGCCGATTGACACGAACTCGACTACTATAGCCCCTTTACGACGCTGTTGTTCCTCGCATGTTGATGTTCGGCGCTTTGTAGCAGACGGACGGTATTTTTCGCATGAAAATGTGTGGGTACCGTATACTTAAGCGGTTACAACGACCCCTATGGAGGAACGTATGATTAAAGAGCTTTGCCACGACGAGGCTATCCTGTCCCAGCGTTGCGAGGTTGCGACCGTCGAGGACGAGTCGGTTGCTCAGGACCTGATCGATACCATCAAGTCGCTCGACGATGCCGGCTGCCTTGCCGCTAACCAGATTGGCGTTACCAAGAAGGTTTGCGTCTACCTGGACGATGCCGGCGAGCCTCACGTACTCTACAACCCCCGTCTGGTGTTTGGCCTGGGCGCCAGCAAGATGGAGGAGAGCTGCCTGACGCACGAGGAGGTCACCAAGTCCACGCGCTATATCAAGTGCAAGGTCGCCTTTGATCAGATCGTCGACGGCAAGATGAAGGAGTGCCGCCGCGACTACGCGGGCTTTGAGGCACAGATGATCCAGCATATGATCGACCACTGTCTTGGAAAGTTGGTCTAAGGGGACCAAAGCACCGCACTTCGTCTCTTTTGGCCCGGGCATGACATTGTTGTCATGTCCGGGCTTTTGTGTTTAGCGCCTTTTTGTTTGGAGACAATGAAATTAGCAAGAACGTAAAGCTAGGAGGCGCTATGTGTACGAGTATTCGATTTACCGATAATTCTGGCCACATGTATCTGGGCCGCAATCTCGACTGGAGCTTTGACTACGGCCAACAGGTTCGCGTGATGCCGCGCGGATTTCACATTCCGTATTCGTTTATCGATGACGCGACAGCGGCGCACGCGGTGATCGGTATGTGCATCGATTACAAGAACTACCCTATGTTCTTCGACTGCGGCAACGATGCGGGCCTTGCCGTGGCGGGTCTCAATTTCCCGGGTTATGCCGAGTATGCCGAGGGCCCTGTCGACGGCAAGAACAATATTGCGGCCTATGAGTTTCCCCTGTGGGTGGCAGCGACGTTCTCGACGGTTGATGAGGTCGAGGCCGCGCTGCGCGACACGGTGATTGTCGCCAAATCTGCCGGAGAGGGGCTGGGCGTGTCGCTGCTCCATTGGATTATCGGCGACAGCCAGCGCAGCATCGTGGTCGAGATGATGGCTGACGGCCTGCATGTATACGACGATCCGGTCGACACCCTTGCCAACCAGCCCACCTTCCCGTGGCACATGGAAAACCTGCGTACCTATATCACCGCCACAAGCGATTTTCCGCAGACGGCGACATGGCGTGGCGCCGAGCTCAAGCCCTATGGAGCCGGTGCCGGCATGCGCGGCATTCCGGGCGATTGCTATTCGCCGAGCCGTTTTGTAAAGGCGGCGTACCTCAATGCCAATTACCCGCAAAAGGAGAGCGAGACCGAAAATGTCGTTCGCATGTTCCGCTCGCTCGAGGGTGTGGTGATGATCGAGGGAGCGTCCAGGATGGGCGATGGCAAGTTCGAGAAGACTATCTATACCGGATGCTTTAGCGCGCGCACGGGCAATTATTACTACGCGATGTATGGGGATCCGTCGATTCGCTACGTGAGCCTGATGGATGCCGAGGGCGCGAGCCCCGATAGGCTCGTGGTTCCCGAGCCGCGTCGTTCGTAGCCGTTAGCTTTATTGCAATGCAAAGCGGTCCCGCATCTCCCATGAGATGCGGGACCGTTGTCGTCAATGGCTGGTGGCGTGTTAGAAGTTGGCGTCGTTGAGCTGGGTGCTTTCGAGTCCGTCGAGTTGCTGTTGCTCGGGCGTATCGGCGACGCTCTCGAGCAACTCGGTGGGATCGACGTTCATATTCTTACCGGCCTCGTTGCCGTTGACCAGGTCGTCCGAGAAGATGTCGACTTCCATTTCCTCGGCCTCTTCGATCTGGATCTCGAGCGGCACCTGGGTACGCACAAGTTTGACGGCCGGGCGCATGCGGGCAAAGAGGGGCACGTACTCGATGATGATGGCCGAGTTCTCTAGACCGTACCAGCGTGCCGGGCTTCCGCAGGCGCGGCGGACGGCGTACTTGATGGCCATGACGCGGTGGTCATTGCGGTTGATGTCCGTTTCGGGGGCGAGCATCTTGCGCAGCATGCAAAAACGGAAGTCGCCCACGTTGCCGCGTGTCTCGTAGATGGAGTAGGTGTGATGCTGCGGCGGCAACTCACCCGATGCCATCAGGTCGCCAACGATCTGACGCAGATAGGCGTTGACGCGCTGGTTGACCTTAAAGCCCAGGTCCAGGCGAACGCGGAAGAGGAAGTCTGTGCCAAAGGTCTCGACGGAATACTCGTGCGTATAGGGTTCGTCGGTAACGTGCACGTTAATGAACCAATATGCCTTGGCGCGCTTGGGGTGCTTGTCCAGGATGGAATAGAGCACGTCGCGGTCGAGCGTGAGCGGGTCGGGGCTGTTGGTGAGAAATACCAGATTGTCGGCGAGCACGGGATAGGTCTCGTCGTTGCGCAGGCGGTTGAGCTGATCGATGTACTTGGAGACGGGCAACAGAATCGTCTGCGTGCGCTCGATGGCGGTGCCACGGCGCCACACGTACATAAGGCCAAACAGCAGCGAGGCTAAGAAGATCATCACATAGCCGCCGTCAAAGAACATGGTGAGGCACGAGGCAAAGAAGCACAGCTCAATGGCACCAAAGAGCAGGGCGAAGACGCAGGCGCCCAGCCTGTGCTTGAGGATGCCGGCGATATAGCTCGTCAAAAGCGTCGTGGTCATGAGCATGGTCACGGTAATGGCGAGGCCGTAGGCGCTCTCCATGCGCTCGGAGTTTTGGAACAGCAGCACGATGAAGATGCAGCCGACCCACATGATGTTGTTGACGAGCGGAATATAGAGCTGGCCCTTGGTGTCGCTGGGGTAGTGGATGCGCAGATGCGGCATAAGGTTGAGGCGCGTGGCCTCGGATACCAGCGAGAACGAGCCGGTGATGAGCGCCTGCGAGGCGATGATGGCCGCTACGGCCGAAAGCACGATGGCAAAGGGGCGCAGGGGCTCGGGAAGCATCATATAAAACGGGTTGACGATATCCATCGCGAGCATCTGGGGGTTGGAGTTATTGGCGAGCAGCCAAGCTCCCTGACCCAGATAGTTGAGGATAAGGGCCGCCTTAACAAACGGCCAGGATGCATAGATGTTGGCCTTGCCAACGTGGCCCATGTCCGAGTAGAGGGCCTCGGCGCCGGTCGTCGACAGGAAGACAAAGCCGAGCACCATGATGCCCGAGTGGTTGATGGGCGAGAACAGGAACATGATGCCGCGGATGGGGTTGAGCGCGCGCAGGATGGATAGGTTGCCGAGCATGTTGAACAGGCCGGCGCCTGCCAGGAACAGGAACCACAGCGTCATGAGCGGGCCGAACAGCTTACCGATCGACGAGGTACCGGCGCGCTGCATGGCAAATAGGCCGCAGATAATGATGATGGTGATGATGATGACGTTGGTCTGGCCGTCGCCCAAAAGCGCGTGGCCCCACTCGATAGTGCGCAAGCCCTCGATGGCCGTGGTAACCGTGACGGCGGGGGTGAGGATGCCGTCGGCGAGCAGCGCCGCGCCGCCGATCATGGCGGGGAGAATCAGCCATGGCGCCACCTTGCGCACGAGGCTGAACAGGGCGAAGATGCCGCCCTCGTTGTGGTTATCGGCCTTCATGGCGATAACCACGTACTTGACCGTGGTCACGAGCGTCATGGTCCAGATGACAAGCGAAAGCGCTCCCAAGATCATGTCTTCGCTGACGGTACCGATGCCGCCGTTGTTGGCGACGATTGATTTCATGGTGTACATGGGGCTCGTGCCGATGTCGCCATAGACGACGCCGAGCGTTACGAGCAGCATGCCAGCGGAGAGGGGAATGGCTCCGTGCCCGCCCTGCCCATGCTGGCCTTGGAGGTTTGCCTCCAGTTTGTTGTGTGCCACGAGGACTCCCTTAGACATCCGGTTATCTGTCTAGGACAAAAAACTTTATGCCGTCTTTATACATACAAGAGCAGTTTGGCACATCGGGTTATTTTATACAATAATCCTCAGCTGGGGATTATTTATCTACGCAGGTAGCATTTCAAAGCAGGGGCTTTTAAGCACGTGCTGTCTGGGCGATGCCAGCCTTGGCGTTTGCGCGTTTGCCGGCGAGTTTGCAAAAAATCGCGCCGCCGATGATAAGCGCGGCGCCCAGCAGGCGGACCGGTGTTATGGCTTCACCCAAAAGGGCGGCCGAGAACACGACCGCCGAAAGCGGCTCGAGGTAGCCGACGACGGCGACGGTCTGGACGGGCAGCTTGGCGACGGCGCTAAAGTAGAGCAGGCAACCAATGCCGGTGTTGACGACGCCGAGCATAGCGACGGCGTGCCAATCAATACTGGCGGCGACGCCGGCGGACAGGAACGAGGGAGCGCCCTGCGTGATGAGCGTGAGGACCAGTGCGGTCACAAAGGCGGCGCTCACCTGGAGCGCGGAGTTCTCGAGGCCCTCGATGTGCGGCGCACCCTTGCTGGCGATGACCATCAATGCATAGCAGAAGGCCGAGGCGATTCCACAGACGATGCCCGCAATGGGCATATTGCCGCCTAGACCTTGCGCTGCAATGAGAAAAGCACCGCAAGCAACGGCGACAAAGCCGGCGATTTTGCCGCCGGTCAGCTTTTCGCCAAAGATGAGCGGGGAGAGCGCCATGACAATGATGGGGCCGCAGTAGTACAGCAGCGAGGATACGCCGACGCCGATCGTCTGGTAGGCGCGGAACAGAAAAATCCAGCTGGCGCCCAGCGCAGCTCCCGAGAGGAGGAGGGCCGCGGCTTCGCGGGGACGAGATGGCGCCTGCAACTTATGGTGTTGGGTGATGGCGAGGATAGTGACAAGCGAGAGAGCGCCCAAAAACGTGCGTAGCAGCACGATATCGGAGCTCGGCAGCGCGATGGCAGCGGCGATGATGCCGTTGGAGCCAAACAATAGCAATGCTGCTAAGTACGTAAACAGTCCGTTGTTCATGCGCTTCCATCCCCTCTATATCCGAGCATGTTCACTATGGGTGAACTGGCTTTAGAAGAAAAGCGAATATAATGCATGGAAAACATGACAAAAACTCATACAAGGGTGGGGACGTGCCATGGAGACCAATATCCAAAAGATGCAAGTGCTGCTCGAGACGGTGCGTGCCGGCAGCTTTACGCGTGCTGCAGAGCGGCTGAGCTATTCGCAGTCGGGCGTGAGCCGCATGGTGGGCGACCTTGAGGCAGACTGGGGTTTTAAGGTGCTCGACCGCAGTCGCGAGGGCGTGGCTCTTTCTGCCGACGGGCGGCAGGTCATGCCGGCGATCGAGGCGTTATGCGAGGAATTTGTTCGTTTGCAGCGACGGGTGGATGAGATGCGTGGACTCATGCGCGGCAAAATCTGCATCGGTACGTTTTCGAGTGTGGCGACTCATGTACTGCCGCCGGTGATCGCGCGCTTTCGCGCCGATCATCCGGATGTCGATTACGAGCTGCTGATGGGCGATTACTCAGAGATTGAACGATGGGTGGCTGAGGGTCGTTGTGACCTGGGCTTTATCCCGCGTGAGCCACGCGGCGCCGGCATGGCGTCGCGACCGTTGGTGCAAGACGAGCTGATGGCCGTGGTGCCAGCGGACTCCTCGCTTGCCACCGCGGAGGTCGTTTCCCTTGCCGATTTGGCCAACGAGCAGTTTATTCTGCTAGAACGCGGCACCGATGACGAGATTACGCCGCTGTTTCGCCGCGCGGGCCTGGCGGTGCGCTCTAAGCTGTCGACTTGGGATGACTATGCGATTATGGCTATGGTCGAGGACGGCCTGGGCGTGAGCATTCTTCCCGCGCTCATCTTGCGCCGCTGTCAGTTCGATGTTGCCGTGCGCCCACTCGAGGGACATCCCCATCGGCAGATCAATGCGATATATCGCACGGCTGATGTTTCGCTTGCCGCCGCTCGATTCCTTGAATACCTCTAAACGTGTACACGCCATTGTTTGCTTTGGGCAGATCTCGGAGTCCGATACATTTTCTTATGAAATTGAACTTTCGAATGTAGCGCCGCGTTATACTGCTTGCTAAATTGAACCATGGTTCAATTCGTGTTCTATAAATTGAACTTTGCCAGCAAGGAGGTTCTAGTGGCCCAAGAGACGTTTAGCGATCGCCTGCGACAGGCTATGTCCGATCGCGACGTTCGCCAGTCGGACGTGATCCGCGCATCGGAGATGCTCGGCAAAAAACTCGGCAAGAGTCAGATGAGCCAATATGTGAGCGGCAAGACGATCCCGCGGCGCGATGTGGCTGAGCTGCTCGCCCGTATTTTGGAGGTCGATGTTACCTGGCTGCTTGTCGGCGACGCCGATCAAGGCGAGGCATCATCACCCCGCAACGATTCCAAGCCCGAACCCCATCCCTCAGCTCAAATTGCAAGGAGCACCACCATGCGTACTTTTTCTAAATCCACCAAACTCGACAACGTCCTGTATGACGTGCGCGGTCCCGTCGTCGACGAGGCCGCCCGTATGGAGGACGAGGGCGAGCGCATCCTCAAGCTCAATATCGGCAACCCGGCGCCCTTCGGTTTCCGCACGCCCGATGAGGTCATCAAGGACATGCGCCAGCAGCTGCCCGACTGCGAAGGCTATTCCAACTCGCGTGGCCTGTTCTCCGCGCGCAAGGCGATCATGCAGTATTCGCAGATCAAGGGCCTGCCCAACGTTCAGATGGAGCATATCTACACGGGCAACGGCGTGTCCGAGCTCATTCAGCTTTCGATGAACGCGCTGCTCGACAATGGCGACGAGATTCTGATCCCCAGCCCCGACTATCCGCTCTGGACGGCGTGCGCAACCCTTGCTGGCGGTCATCCCGTACATTATCTGTGCGATGAGCAGGCGGATTGGTATCCCGACCTGGAGGATATGGAGTCCAAGATCACGAGCGCGACCAAAGCCCTCGTCATCATCAACCCCAACAACCCCACGGGTTCTGTCTATCCGCGCGAGGTGCTCGAGGGCATCGTCGAGATTGCACGCAGGCATCAGCTGATGATCTTTGCCGATGAGATCTACGACCGCCTGTGCATGGACGGCTACGAGCACGTCTCGATTGCCTCGCTCGCCCCCGACCTGCCCTGCGTCACCTTTAGCGGCCTTTCCAAGTCGCACATGATCGCGGGCTATCGTATTGGCTGGATGGTGCTTTCGGGCAACCAGCGCTGCATGAGCGACTTCATCATGGGCGTCAACATGCTCTCTAACATGCGCCTGTGCTCCAACGTGCCGGCTCAGTCGATCGTTCAGACGGCACTCGGTGGCCATCAGTCCGTTAACGACTACATCCGTCCCGGCGGCCGTGTCTACGAGCAGCGCAACTTTGTGTATGAGGCGCTCAACAAGATTGACGGCATCTCGGTGGTTAAGCCGCGTGCAGCGTTCTACATCTTCCCCAAGATGGATGTGAAGAAGTTCAACATCACCGATGACGAGCAGTTCGCCCTTGACCTGCTGCACGAGAAGAAGATCCTGATCACGCGCGGCGGCGGCTTCAACTGGGCTGAGCCCGACCACTTCCGTATCGTGTACCTGCCGCGCATGGAAGTGCTCAAAGAGTCCCTCGAAGACCTCGCCGATTTCTTTGACCATTACCGCCAAGCGTAGGGGATTAGGTATCTGCCGCCGCAAGAATCGAGGCGTCGCAGGATAGACATACGACAGCGAGCGAGCCGCATTTACGCCAAGGTGACGTGAAATGAGAGGGCGCTGACCTTCTGGTCGCGCCCTCGAAATTGAACGTCAGATTGGCGTGAATGCGGCTCGCGCAGCGTCAAGTGGTCCGCCGTTCGGTAGAACGGCGGAACTAGATTACGACGCCGTTGCAGTGGTCGATTTCGTGTTGGATGATCTCGGCGGTGTAGCCCGAGAAGTTTTTGATGCGGTGGACGAAGTTCTCGTCCAAATACTCAACCTTAATGCGGCGATAGCGGGTACAGGGGCGCTCGCCGATCAGCGAGAGGCATCCTTCGCTCGTCTGATAGGCATTGACCTGCTCAAGAATTTGAGGGTTGTACATCAGGAGTGTCCTGTTGCCGTCCTTTACGCAGATGATGCGCTTGCGCACACCGATCATGTTGGCGGCGAGCCCCACGCACTCGTGCTCATGCTCGTGGAGTGTATCCAGGAGATCCTGCCCGGTCACGGCATCGTCGGGTCCCGCGTCTTCGGAAGGCAGGCGCAAAAAGAACTCGGATTTCATGATGGGCTTAATCATGGCGGGCTCCTCATGTCTTATGCTTTCGTGGACTTTTAATAATAGCGCGGAAGGAAAGCTGCGCGTCCGCGTTACAATCTTTCAACGTTGGACCATGTTGCCAGATTCGTCGTGTACGGCGTCTGGCGTAAGTCTAGGGCTCATTTTTCGCCCTGGACTGTTCCTCTGGGGCGATGCGACTGTCGTTCCAAGAGGAAGGAAATGCATGGGGAGCAAATCTCAGCAACAAGTTCAAGCAACGCCATCGGCCACTGCGGCGATTCTCGTCGTTATGTATATTGCGGCCTTTGTTGCCGCGTTTAACGAGAACATCATTAACGTGGCGTTGCACGACATTATGGCGGCCTTTTCGGTGAGTGCCACCACGGCGCAGTGGCTCGTCTCGGGCTACATGATTGTGACGTCGATCTTTACGGCCATCATGGCCTTCCTGTCCGGCCGTTTCTCGACGCGCAAGCTGTTGTTTTTCGCATGCGGATGTATGGTCGCCGGCGAAGTCCTGTGTCTGATCGCTCCGTCGTTTAGCGTTTTGCTGCCAAGTCGTATTTTGCAGGCCGCGGGATCGGGTATCTTGTTCCCGCTCATGATGAACGTGGTGCTGTCTTGCGCTCCGCGCGAGAAGCTCGGTCTGTATCTGAGTCTGGGTGGTGCCTGCATTACGCTAGGGCCGGCGTTTGGACCCGTGATTAGCGGTCTTATGTGCACGTTGTTTGGCTGGAGGGCGGTGTTCGTAGTGCCGCTGGTGGGCGGCATTGTGGTCGCTGCGGCGGGCGTAAAGCTTGTTCAGAATGTCGGAGAGCGCTCGAATACCACGCTCGATATTCTGTCGGTAGTTTTGCTCGCCGCCGGTATTACGGCTTTTGTGTATTCCGTAGGCGAGTTCTCGACCAATCTGATTGCCGGCATCGTGGCTCTTTTCGCCGCCATTGTGCTGCTCGGCCTATTTGCGGCCCGCCAGCTCAAGCTCGAGCATCCGGTGCTTAACGTGCGTCCCATGGCGAGCGTTCGCTTTTGGCCTGCGTGCCTGCTTGTGGTGGTGTCGATGATGACGACGTTCTCGATGAGCGTTTTGTTGCCGCTCTATTTTGAGGGCGCATACGGCATGACCGCACTTGTTGCGGGCCTGCTCATTTTGCCGGCGATTGCCTGCAACGCCGTGACCTCGATTGTGGGCGGACGTGTGATGGACGCCCGTGGCGCATGGCCGCTGCTGCCGGTCGGCTTTGCCCTGATTGCCGTGGGACAGACTGCCATCTCGATGACGGCGGCAAGCATGAACATCGGCGTCGTCGTGGCGCTGACCGTTGTGGTGTATGCCGGAGTCGGTTTGGTGCTGAGCCCCTCGCAAACGGCCGGCTTGGAGACGCTGCCTGCCGCTGAGCATCCCCACGGAACGGCATTGCTTAACACGTGGAACATGATTGCCGCATCGTTTGGCCCATCGCTGTTTATCGGTCTGCTCTCGAGTTCTGCGGCGGCTGCCGGTGCGGCTGGCGTTGCGACCGACGTTGCCCAGGCGATTGGATTTGCAGCTGCCGTGCGTATGGCGGCTGTAATTGCCGTGGTCGGGTTCGTGGCGTCGCTGGTGTACGCTCGTCGTGAGTCACACATGTCGCATTAATGTGTGCACATAGATTCTGCAGCTAGATTGGATGGCGACACCATAAACTAATGGACGTTTTGCCGAGAGGCATGAATGTTTAAAGCGCAAAGAGTGCGCGACGGGCCCCGCGAATGGGGCGATGATGCCCGAGAGGGCCAAGAAGGAGTCTCATGTCCGAGAACGAAGAGATCATGAACGAGACCGAGAACGAGACCATGGCTGCCGAGGTCGAGGCAGTCGAGACCGTGGAGACCGAAGCTGCCGAGGTTGAGGCTGCTGACGAGGTTTCCGCCGAGGAGGAGGCCGAGGTTGTCGAGGCCGCCGTTGATTACGATGACGAAGAGCTGATGGACAAGATGCAGAAGGCCGCCCGCCTGCTGCGTAGCCGTCGCTTTGCTATTTCCAAGGAGGAGGAGGCCAAGGCCGAGCGCATGGCGAACATCGAGCGCGCCATCAAGCTTCTTGACCTCAAGCCCAAGATGGAGCAGAAGGAAATGTCCGACCTGCTGGGCATGCGCCTTCGTGAGCTCGATGGCCTGATGGCCGAGGCCGAGGCTGCCGATCTGGTCGGCCGCATCGACGACGCCGAGGGCGATATGCGCAAGATCGTTGTCTTCGCTGCCGAGGATGCCGCTGAGGGCCTGGTCGAGCTTGCCAACAAGAAGGAGAAGCTCCTGCCCGAGCTTTCTTACGAGGAGGCCACCGAGCTGATGGCCGCTCTCGATAAGGTTATCGCTCCGCTCGTCGCCATGGGTCTGGACGAGGATCGCGGTCCTCGCGGCGGTCGTGACGATCGCGGTGGCCGTGGCGGCGACCGTGGCGGTCGCGGCGGCTTTGGCGATCGTGGTGGCCGTGGTGGCGACCGCGGCGGTCGCGGTGGCGATCGTGGCGGCCGTGGCGGCTTTGGTGACCGTGGCGGCGACCGTGGCGGTCGCGGCGGCTTTGGCGGCAACCGTGGTGGCTATGGCGATCGCGGTGGCAACCGTGGCGGCTTTGGCGGCAACCGTGGTAACGACCGCGGCGGTCGCGGTGGCGATCGTGGCGGCCGTGGCGGCTTTGGTGACCGCGGCAACCGCTTCTAGTTGGGTTACGCGGTTTTACCAAACCGCGTAACTAGTTGACGCTGCGCGCCCACCAGAGCGACAACTTGTCATTCAAAGAGGACGGCATGACCAGAAGGTCTATGCCGTCCTCTTTTCATGTCAATTTGTTCGCTCTGGTGGGCGCTCGCTGCCGGTACCAAAACATCGGCGTTGTCCTGATCAAAGCCTGCCAAAAAGGGACAGGTTTATTTTGGTGGTCGTTGGGGACGTTCTTGTTTGACTAGTCGTTTAAGAACACCCAACGACTACATAGCATGAGAGTGGATAATCTCCCGGTTTGAGCCTGCATCCAAGCTTAAAGTGGGAGATTATCCACTCTCATTTCGTTTGTTGATTTCGATGCCTACATTTGTAGGAACAGTTCGTGGAGGCGGGTGTCTTCGTCGAGTTCGGGGTGGAAGGTTACGCCGAGCTGGTTGTCTTGGCGGGCGGCGACGATGCGGCCATCGACTTCGGCCAGGGCCTCGGCATCGCCGTGCACCTCAACGATGCGGGGCGCGCGGATAAACGTCAGCGGCACTTCACCGTCGATGCCGGCTACCTGCCCCTTGGTTCGAAAGCTGCCGAGCTGCCTGCCGTAGGCATTGCGCTCGACGAGCACATCCATGGTTGCCAGGCGCGGCGTCCCCTTATCGTCGTGGGCGGCAAGGTCGCGCGCCAGCAGAATCAAGCCGGCGCAGGTGCCCAGGACAGGCATGCCTTCAACAATGCGGGTGCGAAGCTCCTCGAGCATGCCGAGCTCGGCAAGCAGCTTCCCTTGAACGGTGGACTCGCCGCCGGGAAGTACCAGACGGTCAAAGTCCTGCTTCAAATCAGCCGCCTGCCTCAGCTCAATACAGTGTGCGCCAAGCCCGGATAGTCTTGCCTCGTGCTCGGCAAAAGCGCCTTGGACCGCCAGCACGGCGACCGTTTGGTCTGCATAATCGCTCATGTGCGATCCTTTCTGCTGGACTAGCGCCCGCGCTCTTCCATGATAATCTCGATCTCGTCGGCGTTGATGCCCACCATGGCCTCGCCCAGGTCCTCTGAAAGCTCGGCAATGAGCTTGGCATCGGTGAAGTTTGCCACGGCCTTGACGATGGCGGCTGCGCGCTTGGCGGGGTCGCCGCTCTTAAAGATGCCCGAGCCGACAAACACGCCTTCGGCTCCCAGCTGCATCATCAGCGCGGCGTCGGCGGGGGTCGCTACGCCGCCGGCGGCAAAGTTCACGACGGGAAGCTTACCCGTGGCATGGACCTCGCGCACCAGCTCGACCGGAACCTGCAGTTGCTTGGCTGCCTCAAAGAGCTCGTCGTCGCGCAGAGCAACAACGTCACGGATCTGCTTTTGGATCTTGCGCATGTGGCGTACAGCCTGGACGACGTCGCCCGTGCCCGGCTCGCCCTTGGTGCGAATCATCGTGGCGCCTTCGGCAACACGGCGCAGCGCCTCGCCCAGATCACGGGCGCCGCAGACAAACGGCACGTCAAACTGGGTCTTGTCGATGTGATAGACGTCATCGGCAGGGGAGAGAACCTCGGACTCGTCGATGTAATCGATCTCGATGGCCTGCAGGACCTGCGCCTCGACGATGTGACCGATGCGGCACTTGGCCATAACAGGGATGGAGACGGCCTCTTGGATGCCCTTGATCATCTTGGGGTCGCTCATGCGCGAGACGCCGCCTGCGGCACGGATGTCGGCCGGGATGCGCTCGAGGGCCATGACGGCGCAGGCGCCTGCCTCCTCGGCGATGCGTGCCTGCTCGGGCGTGGTAACGTCCATGATGACGCCGCCCTTGAGCATCTGCGCGAGCTCGCGATTGAGTTTGACGCGGTCGGCCTTGCTGTTCTGTTCTGCCATGGTTGCTCCCTTGGTTGGCATGTGCATTGCTTGACGGAACATCCTATCGGGGAGCTGGGTATGACAAAATACTCAGTTTTCGAGATAATTACAAGGTCAGACTAATACCAGATTGAATGACTTAATAAGGTCAGGTGATAGGCTCATGCTTGACTACAATTTGGAAAAACGCGGCGAAGCATCGCTCTATGAGTATGTTTACCAGCAAATTCGAGATGATATTGTTGCTGGCCGTATTGCGGCGGGGGAGCATCTGCCGTCTAAGCGCGTCTTTGCCAGTCATCTGGGAATCAGTGTCATTACTATCGAGAATGCATATAGCCAGCTACTTGCCGAGGGCTATATTTGCTCAAAGCCGCGGCGTGGCTACTACGCTTGCAGGCTTCCGGATGCACCGGTTTTGCCTTTGGCTTCGGAGGGCATCGACCGAGATGCCGTCTCTGTGGGCCCCAGCGCGCATGATGTCCGCGGGCGGGTCGAGCAATTCGACGCACTTTCTCCTTCCGCTTTGGAGGCGGCGCGGCTTTGGCATCCGAAGACGAGCGCGAGATCTTTTCGCCCGCACCGGCGCAGGGCACCGCTCGGCTACGACGCGCAATTGCTCACCATCTGCGCGGGACAAGGGGTATGAATGTCGACCCCAACAACATCGTTATCGGTGCGGGCGCCCAGCTGCTCGATACCATGTTGGTTCAGTTGCTTGGCGCTGACAAGGTGTATGCCGTTGAGGACCCGGGCTATTTACGTCTGACGCGCATCTATCAGGCTATGGGCTGCAAAGTTCGACATATCCCGTTGGATGATGAGGGCGTGGACTTGAGCGCTCTGCAGAAAACCGGGACCGATGTACTTCACCTTATGCCGTCCCATCAGTATCCCACCGGTCTTGTGACGAGCATTGCGCGTCGCTATGCGCTGCTGAGCTGGGCCGCCGAGCGACCAGGTCGGTACCTCATCGAAGATGACTTTGATTGTGAGTTTCGCCTTGCCGGCAAGCCAATTCCCGCGCTCGCGTCGATCGATGCCTCCCAGTCGGTTATCTACACCAACACGTTTTCGAAGAGCCTGTCATCGGCGTTGCGTCTAGCGTACATGGTGCTGCCCGATGAGCTAATGGAGCGGTTTAGGCGCAACCTTGGTTTTTACGCCTCGTCGGTGAGTTCTGTTGACCAGGTCGCTTTGGCTCGTTTGCTGGAATCGGGTGATTACGAGCGACATGTGAACCGCGTACGCGTTCGTGCTCGCGAGGCGCGTGATGGCCTGACGTCGCTTGTGCGGAGGGCATTTCCGGCAGGGGAGGTCTCGATCGAGCATGCGGACGCGGGCCTTTACTGTGCCGTTGTCCTGGCCGAGGACAAGGCGGGGGAGGGTTTCGCGAAGGCTCTCGCTGACGCTCGTATTTCCTATGTCAATATCGCCGATTGCCTGTGGACGGGTGATCGGGCATCGACTAAGAACGCTCCATCTCGCGTCCTCATACAATACGACGACCTGAGCCCTCAGTCGCTCATCGTTCTTCAAGAACAGCTGCAATAAGCCAACGAAAAAGGCCCGAACCAATACGGTTCGGGCCTTATCGTGCTAGAGAATGTCTCTCAGGCGATTGGCTTAGCCGAAGTAGCGCTTGAGCAGGCCGGCGAAAGCCTTGCCGTGGCGGGCCTCGTCGCGAGCCATCTCGTGCACGGTGTCGTGGATGGCATCGAGGCCGGCGGCCTTGGCACGCTTGGCAAGATCGGTCTTGCCGGCGGTGGCGCCGTTCTCGGCCTCAACGCGCATCTCGAGGTTCTTCTTGGTGGAGTCGGTCACGACCTCGCCCAGGAGCTCAGCGAACTTGGCGGCGTGCTCGGCCTCCTCGTGGGCAGCCTTCTCCCAGTACAGGCCGATCTCGGGATAGCCCTCGCGATGGGCGACGCGAGCCATGGCCAGGTACATACCGACCTCAGAGCACTCGCCCTCAAAGTTGGCGCGCAGGTCGGCAACGATGTCCTCGGAGACGCCCTCCATCTTGGCGACGCCCACGACGTGCTCGGCAGCCCACTCGAGCTGACCCTCCTCCTGCTTCAAGAAACGAGAACCGGGAACGCCGCACTGGGGGCACTTGAAGTCCTCGGGCAGCTGGTCGCCGTCGAACTCTTCCACATAACCGCAAACGGGGCAAACAAACTTCATGATTCGATCCTTTCGATCGATGGCGATTGCGCGCTCGTCCGGTCCCGTAAGGGCCCTCTCCGGACGTGCGTCTTGACGAGTTCTATTATCCATAAATGCAACCAAATGTGAAGCCTATTAGGAATGATTTTTAATAAAACAATTTTGAGATATGAAGATGTTGATTGATTAACGATTGGCAGGCCGTCTTTGACCGCCGCTGAGTACAATCGGGCGAGCAAATGTTGACCTATCAACAAATGAAGGAGTTTCCTTTATGCATCTAGCCCGTCGTGCCTGGTGCCGAACATATCAGACGGTTTTTCGCATTGCATTGCCGATCCTGCCCTATACCGAGCCGCGCATTTTAGAGCATGCCGAGGATGTGCCCGCGGTGCTTCAAAAGCGCTCGATCCAGAAGGTCCTTATCGTGACGGATCCCGGCATTGCCCGTCTGGGGCTCACGGCACCGCTCGAGATGGCGCTCGCATCCAGGGGGATTGGCGTTACGGTCTATGCCGAAACGCGTGCAAACCCCACGGTTTCAAACGTGGAAGAAGCGGCGTCCCTGTATCGAGAGAGCGCCTGCCAGGCCATTATCGGCTTTGGCGGTGGCTCGGCCATGGACTGTGCCAAGGGCGTGGGCGCACGCATTGCGCAGCCAAACAAGCCCATCAACAAGATGCGCGGCCTGCTGCGGATTCATCGTCGCCTGCCGCTGCTCATCGCCGTTCCCACTACCGCCGGTACGGGAAGCGAAGTCACGCTTGCGGCGGTAATTACCGATGACGGGACGCACTACAAATACCCCATTAACGACTTTGTGCTCATCCCGCGTTTTGCAGTCCACGACCCCGAGTTTACGTGCGGCTTGCCCGCTTCCATTACGGGGCAGACGGGCATGGACGCCCTGACGCATGCCGTTGAGGCCTTTATCGGGCGAAGCACCACGCCCTATACGCGTAAGATGGCGCGACAGGCGGTGCAGCTTATCCACGACAATTTGCTCGAGGCCTATGAGCATGGTGACGACATGCGCGCTCGTCGCAATATGCTTTCGGCGGCGTATAAGGCGGGCGTTGCGTTTACCCGCTCCTATGTCGGATATGTGCATGCCATCGCGCACAGTCTGGGCGGCCGATACGGAATTCCGCACGGTTTGGCCAACGCGATCATCCTGCCGCACATGCTTTGCGCTTATGGTGACGCCGCCGCCCCCAAGCTTGCCGATCTTGCTCGCATGGCGGGCATTGCGCCGGCTACCGCGCAGGATAGTCTTGCGGCCGAGGCCTTTATCGATTGGGTCGACCGCATGAACGAGGCCCTGGGAATTCCCAAATATGTCTTGGGCATTCGCCGCTCCGACATTCCCGAGATGGCGGCGCATGCCGATGCCGAGGCCAATCCGCTGTACCCCGTTCCGCTTTTGATGGACCGCTTGGAGCTCGAGCGTATGTACGAGGTCGTCGCGGGTGGTATGTTTGAGGACGAGAACTAGGAGGGTGCCATGAACACCGAGGAAATTGCGCGCATCGTCGGCGATCAGCGCGCCTACTTTAAGACGCACGCCACGTTTGATGTCGATGCTCGACGTCGCGCGCTCGTGAGTTTACGCGATGCGGTGCGGGCCCACGAGGCCGATATCGCCCATGCGCTCAAGACCGATTTGGGGAAGTCGCATGACGAGGCCTATATGTGCGAGATTGGTACGTCGCTTTCCGAGATTCGACATCAGATCGCTCACGTGGCTCGGTGGAGTCGTCCGCGCCTGCGTCCGTGCGATCTCGCTAACGCCGTGAGCGTGTGCAAAACGCAAGCCGTGCCCTATGGCGTCACACTCATCATGGCTCCGTGGAACTACCCGTTTTTGCTAACACTCGAGCCGCTCGCCGGCGCCCTTGCCGCGGGCAATACCGTGGTCATCAAGCCGAGTGCCTATGCTCCGGCATCGAGCGCGGTGCTCAAGCAAATCTGTGAAGAGGCATTTGATCCGTGCCTGGTGACGGTTGTCGAGGGCGGGCGCGCCGAAAACGAAGCGCTGCTCGATGAGTGCTGGGACAAGATCTTCTTTACCGGTAGCGTTTCGGTCGGCAAGCTCGTTATGGAGCGCGCGAGCAAAAACCTTACGCCCGTGACGCTTGAGCTGGGCGGCAAGAGCCCCTGCATCGTGGATGCGACGGCAAATTTGAAGGTCGCGGCACGGCGTATCGCCTTTGGCAAATGGCTCAACGTGGGGCAGACCTGCGTGGCGCCCGACTACCTGCTGGTCGATACGCGCGTGCACGACGAGCTGCTGGGCCTCATCAAGGAAGAGGTCCACCGTATGTTTGGCGAGCATCCGCTCGATAACGAGGATTACGGGCATATCGTCAATGCTAAGCATTTTGCGCGCGTGCGCGGGCTGATCGATCCCGATAAGGTCGTGCTGGGAGGCACGGCGCGCGAGTCGTCGCTCAAGATTGAGCCGACGATCCTAGACGGCGTGACCCCCGATGACGCCGTGATGCAGGAGGAGATCTTCGGTCCCATCTTGCCGGTGCTGACGTTTGAGAGCCTAGACGAGGCCGAAGCGTTTATTACGGATCGTCCGACGCCGCTGGCCCTGTATATCTTTAGCCAGGATCGCGCAGTTCAGCAGCGCTTTGTGCGTTACGTGCCCTTTGGCGGCGGCTGCGTCAACGACACGATTATGCACTTGGCTACGAGCCATATGGGCTTTGGTGGCATGGGTGCGAGCGGTATGGGGCAGTACCATGGACGCGAGAGCTTCGATACGTTTAGCCACAAGAAGAGCATCGTGAACAAGGCAACGTGGCTGGACGTGCCATTCCGCTATGCTCCTTACGCAAGCTGGAAGCACAAGTTCGTGCGCATGTTTGTGCATTAGAAAAGGGCGCAGGTAATACGAACAAGTGTTCCTATTACCTGCATTTTGCGTTAGACTACTGTTATGGAGCACGGATGGGCCAACTCCCTTTAGAAGGGATTTGGTATGAACGTAAGCGATGTTATTTCGTTATTGGCGTTGTTGATTGCGGCTATCGAACTCGGTCTGTTTATCGGCCGAATGAAATAGCCGCCCCCGCGTAAGCGAAGACGGCCACTTCTCACGATGAAAACGTGTATCGGAGTTGGCAAGACCCGCGGCAACGGGTGCCATCCGTGTTCCTATCTTATCTGCAAGCGTTCTGTCGCGCAAGCGTTGAGGCAAACGATTGAAGGACGCAGACAGGATGTATTTGTGTCCGTACGGGACCGTAGACTTCTCAATAAGGTTACACACCGGTTTATCCGGCCGTTAGAGGAGCTGCTATGTACGAGCCTTCGCGTGTTCTTCTGTCATTTCACATTGCAGGATTTCAGTATGCCGATGGCGCCTTGGTCCTGGGCGATCTTAAAGCGGGCGATAAGCTGACGCTGTGTGCCGAGCGCGATAATCCCCATGACCCTGAGGCGGTTGCGATCTATTACGGCAACACCAAGCTTGGCTATGTTCCGGGAAACGAGGTCGGCCCGCTGTCCTTGATGAT
>CAJJVE010000012.1:0-18150 GCA_905196265.1 uncultured Collinsella sp.
CCCCTTCCCGTTGTCTGTGGCTATTCCGGCCATGTTGATCCCGCATATGCTGGTTGCCGGCGTGGTCGAGGGCGTGGCGACGGCTGCGATCTACGGTTTCATTAAGAAGACGGCGCCGAGCATTATCGTCGGACCCGAGGCCGTCGATGGCCAGCTTGCTGCCGAGGGCGCTGCTGCCAAGAAGACCTCGCTGGTCCCCACGCTCATCCTGGTCGCCGTGCTTGTCGTGGCCACGCCGCTGGGCCTGCTGGCCACGGGTGACGCCTGGGGTGAGTGGGACGCCGAGGGCGCCGCGACCGCCGTTCAGGAGGCTGGCGACAACAGCCTGCAGGCTTCGGTCGGCCTCGATGCTCCGACCTTTGCCGACGCGCTGCCCACGGGTGATTACCTGCAGGTCTATTCCGAGGAACAGGGCCTTGGCTTTGGCGGCCAGGCTGCCATGTATATCCTTTCGGGCGTGATTGGCGTGGCGGTGCTCACCATCGTATTCCGCCTGATCTCGCTGACGGTTAAGGAAAACTGAGCGCATGCAGATGGTCGAGCTGCCTAGTTGGCTTGCGGCCGAGGAGCGATATGAGCCCGTGGGGGCTCGGCATCGCGTGATGCAAAAGAACGTCCTGCACCTGGCGAGCCTGCTTGAGCGGGTTCGCCTAGGCGGCGGCGCACACGAGGGCGGGTCGATGATCGACCGCGCCCTTTCTTCCGTTTCGGCTCCGGTGCGCCTGGTGGGGATGTTCGTTTGCGTCCTGTGCGTGTGTCTGACGCAGCGCCCGCTGTATCTCATGTTGATGGCGGCTATCGCGCTGGTGCTGGTCGCGGTGCGCCCGGTGCGCGGACTGCGGGCGACTTTTGTGCCGGCGTTGGCTGCCGCGGGGCTTGCCGTGGTTCTGGCGCTGCCTGCCCTGCTGCTGGGCGCTTCTGCCGCGGGCGCCATGCTCAAGATCGCGCTCAAGACGTTTATTAATGTGTCGCTGGTACTGGGCGTTTCGTGGACGCTCACCTGGAGCCGCATGTCGGCGGCGCTTAAGATGCTGCACCTGCCCGACGAGGTTATCTTTACCTTTGATATGGCACTCAAGCATATCGAGGTGCTGGGACGCACGGCGCACGATCTGTGCGAATCGGTCATGCTGCGCAGCGTCGGTTCCGCGCCTGCGGGTTTTTCGCGCACCGACTCGCTGGCGGGTATCATGGGCATGACGTTTATCAAGGCGATGGAATGCAGCCGCGCGATGGACGAGGCCATGCTCTGCCGCGGCTTTGCCGGCGTGTATCCGGCGCCTGCACGGAGCGGCTTTGGCTGGCGCGATGCGGCTTACGCGGCCGTTGTGACGTTGCTCGCCGTGTTGTGCGCGATGTTGTAGCGCGGACGGTCGAACCGTCGATGTGAGTAGGGAAGGGCGACGTTTTGGCAAACGATACGAATAACGCGATGGGTGTGAGCGGTGTTGCCGGCGCCGAGGTCACGCCGCTCATCGAGTTTCGCGACGTGGTGTTTTCCTATGCGGGTCATACGGTGGTCGACGGCGTTTCATTGCAGGTGAACCGTGGGGAGCTCGTTGCTCTGCTTGGTCCTAACGGCTGCGGCAAGACGACGATCATGCGTCTTATCAACGGCCTTGAGCTTGCGGACGCGGGTGCGTACCTGTTCGACGGGTATGCGGTCGATGCCGCATATCTCAAGGATTCCGCGACGGCCCAGCGGTTCCATCAGCGCGTGGGCTTTGTGTTCCAAAACGCCGATGCGCAGCTCTTTTGTGCCACGGTCGGCGAGGAAGTCGCGTTTGGCCCGGCTCAAATGGGGCTGCCGGCAGACGAGCTCGAGCGCCGCGTCCGCGATGCCATGGAGCTGTTCCAGGTTGCCGATCTTGCCGACGTCTCTCCCTATCAGCTCTCGGGCGGGCAAAAGAAGCGCGTTGCGCTGGCTGCGGTGGTGTCGATGAACCCGGATATCCTGGTGCTCGACGAGCCCACCAACGGACTTGACGAGGACTCGTGCGACATCGTGGTCAACTTTCTACTGGCCTATGTTGCTGCCGGCAAGACGGTCTTGATGAGCACACACCATCAGGATTTGGTGCGGCGCCTGGGTGCCCGCGCCATCTATATCGATCGATATCACCATGTGGTTGAGGCGCCGGTGTCGTCGTATGGAACCGAGAGCGGCGCTGCGGAATAGTTGCTGCGTAGAGCGTGCGTAGCCGCCCGCGCGGCTTTGCCGTGATGGTATAGTTATCCAGGTTTTTATGGGGGTGGCTATGCCAAGCTGGAACATTCATATCGCTCAGACGGAGCGTTTGCTGGAGCGCACCGGTGCGCTTGCCAATAGCGTGCGCGACCGCAATGCCTTTTTGTTTGGCTGCGTGGTTCCGGATATCTTCGTGGGCTATATGGTCCCTGGCATCGCCGATCCCATCCCGTACCGCATTACGCACTTTGCAAAGCCCGAGCCTATCCCCAAGCCTCGTGAGCATGAGTTCTGGGATACCTATGTGGCACCGTTGCTCAAAGGGGCGCCTGTTGGTACGCCGGCTGCCGCGACCTCGATTGTCGAGGAGCGTGAGCGACTCAATCGTGTACATTATCCCCAACGTTACAAGGACGCCGAGCCGGTTGCCGGTCCCGGTGCTAGTGAGCTTTCGCTCGCGCCCGATGACGTGGCGCAGTCGCTGCTCGATCTGACGCTGGGCGTTTGGTCTCACCTCGTGGCCGATACCGTGTGGAACACCCGCGTGAACCAGTACCTGGAGGCGCACGGCGGCAAGCCGTGCGAGGAATTCCGCATTAAAAAGCAAGGCGACTTTGACTGGTTTGGCAAGACGCTCGGCATCGTTTCTATCCCGCGTGCGACCGATCGCCTCTATACCGCGGCGGCCCAGTTTGGTCAGTATTCGATTCCGCAAGAGTATGTGCTCAAGACCATTGGCGTCATGCACGAGATTGTGCGCGAAAACCCTGGTGAGCCCGATCATCCGCCATACCGTCTGCTGACCGAGGAGTTCTTCGACGCAACGTTTACCGAGGTCGTCGAGCTAACCGAGGCGGGATTTGCCGCCCGCGTCGAATCGTCTGATGTGCCTGCGCTGCCCCTGATTGCTAGCTGCTAGCTGGCCGGCCCGGCAGTGAATAGCTCAACCCAATCGACCAACAGCTCCCGCCGAAGGGTATCTTCGGTGATGCGTTCTTGGTCGGTCTTTGGGATGTAGGGGAGCCCCGCCTTTTTATGGATGAGTTCGGCGATGTTGTTAAAGCTCTTCGTGTCTTTGATTTGCTCATAGGTTATCTGGATAACGTCATAGCCCATGCTGGTGAGGGCGGTGGTGCGCTCGGCATCGGAGAGACTTGCCGCTTCGCCATCGTGGGCGGAGCGGCCTTGGCATTCAAGGATGACGCCCATGCTGTCGGTGGCGCTTTCGATGAGGATATCGGCGTAGCAGCAGGTTTTGTCATACAGCGAACGCGCGGCTTCGCTGAGCGGGATGCGCGCGTTATTGGTGATGTCGATGCCCAGACCGCCCTCATCGCGGGGGAGCGAGATGAGAATTGACGTCTGGACTTCAAAGGGCGAGGCGGTCTGTCCTGTCATGCGTTCGGCGGCCCAGCGGAGCTGCTTAACGCCGCGCAGGCCTGCGGCCTGCTTGGCGAACGCGGCGATATCCGCTGCGGTAAGAAGCGGCGTGCGCTTCCACAAGTTGGTGTCATTGCCCTTGGTGTCGTCAACTCGCTCCCAGCCGCAGCTGGGCGGAATGAGCTTAAGCGAAATAGCTTCATCGAGTTGTTGTTGCGTTCGCTCGCAGGGCTTAAACACTGCAAAGGAGCCGCACATCTCGTAGCAAGCCATGAGTAACTGGCTGCGTGAGACCTGCGTGGCAAGGCTGAGCAGCGTGAACTCCGGTGAAGTGACATCAAACCCATGTTCAGTCTGCCTAAACGACCCCGGAGGTGGTTCTTGGGTCAGGAGGTGCGATTTAAACAGGCTTCGCGACCCGGATTGTGCCCGAGTGAATACAAGCCTGTGAAGTGGTGCGTGAAACAGGTCTTTTACAACTGCATGACTTCCGAGGCCACAACATCTGCGATCCATATTGCCAAGGCTAATGGCGGGGTAAAGGCCTAATACCTGCGGCGGGATGCGGTAGTAGTTAAAGGCGGATTGCCCACAAAGCGTCAGGTCCATAATGCCCTCCTGGCCGAAATCATCTCTTTGAAGCGAGTGATGCCAGCGTCAATCCGGAAGTATGCGGCAAAATCTGAACCCTATGAGCAGACCTGGCTTTTGAGGCTAGTTTATCAGGCATTTTGTTGCGAAAAAACAGGGTGTGCTCGGAGGTTCCGGAATTTGCCGCATACTTCCGAAAACGCGGTCGATTTAGACCTTGCTAAAACGATTTAGCAGCGTCGGTCAAGGTGCGGGTTTGCCACCGGGCGAACACTTTTAGCGCTTGGGACTTTATTTTATGGGCCTCGAAGGGTGGATTTCGCACTTTTGGTAAAGAAATGAGTGCGTGTTTTGCTGTGCGCCGGCATTGGCACAGAAAAAGGGCCCGGAAGGCGAAGCCTTCCGGGCCCTTTGCAATGCAAGTGTGTTTGCAAGTGTGATTTAACGCACCTGAGCGACGTAAGCGACGTTGGTCGAGGAGACCTTGTCCTCGAGCTGGACGCTCATGCGGGGATCGCCAGCGGTGGCGACGGTCAGGTCGCCGGCCTCGACGTAGCCGAGCTCCTTAGCGGTCTCGATCGCCTTGACGATCGTGCCGTTGACGGTGCCCTGGGTAATCTCGGCCTGGTGCGGGATAACGCCCCAGTACATGATCATCTGCTGGACGGCCCACTCGTGGCGGGAGAACGCGCAGATCGGCATGTTGGGACGGAAGTGCGAGATCAGACGAGCGGTACGACCGGTGGTCGTCGGCACGGTGATGCACTTGGCGCCAACGGTGGTGGCCATGTTCACAGCGGACATACCCACAACGTTGTTGACAACGCGGGTGCCGTGAGCGTCAGCCGGAACCTCGAGCGGAGCGTGAGCCGGGAGGTACTTTTCGGTCTCGAGAGCAATGCTGGCCTGCATCTTAACGGCCTCGACCGGGTACTTACCGGCAGCGGACTCGCCAGAGAGCATAACGGCGTCGGTGCCGTCGTAGATGGCGTTAGCAACGTCGGCAACCTCGGCGCGCGTCGGGCGCGGGTTCTGCTGCATGGAGTCGAGCATCTGCGTAGCGGTGATAACGGGCTTGTAGGCCGCGTTGCACTTGGCGATGATCTCCTTCTGGATGTGGGGAACGAGCTCGGGCTTGATCTCGATGCCCAGGTCGCCACGGGCGACCATAATGCCGTCGGAAGCCTCGAGGATCTCGTCGAAGTTCTCGACGCCCAGGGCGCACTCGATCTTCGGGAAGATCGTCACGTGCTCGCCACCGTTCTCGCGGCAAAGCTTGCGGATGCCGCGGACGGACTCGCCGTCACGGATGAAGGAAGCGGCGATGTAGTCGATGTTCTCGGTCAGGCCAAAGAGGATGTCCTGACGATCGCGCTCGGTGATGGCGGGCAGAGAGATGTTGACGTTGGGCATGTTGACGCCCTTGCGCTCGCCGATCAGGCCGTCGTTCTTAACGACGCAGGTCATGTCCTGGCCGTCGACGGACTCGACCTCGAGGGCAACCAGGCCGTCATCGATCAGGATGAGGGAGCCCTTCTCGACCTCGGAGGGCAGAGCCAGGTAGTCGAGGGAGATGTGCTCAGCGGTGCCGTGGAAATCCTCGGACGTGGGCTGAGCGGTGACGACGATCTTGTCGCCGGTCTTGACGGCAACCTTCTTGCCATCGACCAGAAGGCCGGTGCGGACCTCGGGGCCCTTGGTGTCGAGCAGGATGCCGACGGGCATACCGAGCTCCTTGGAAATACGACGGACGCGCTCGATGCGACCGTGGTGCTCGTCGTAGGAGCCGTGCGAGAAGTTAAAACGGGCGACGTTCATGCCCGCCTTGATCATCTCGCGGATGGTCTCGTCGCTATCGCAGGCGGGACCCATGGTGCATACAATCTTAGTGCGCTTGTACATTCAGACCTCCATCTGACATCGTCTTGCGCTGATAGATAAACCATAAGAAATAAAACTGAGTTGATTATAACGAAATGGCGACCGAATACCCCAAAAAATCGACCGTATGCCGAATTAGAAGTTCATTTTTTGCGGAAAAACGGTATATGCAAAAACTTTACCAACCGTTCTAACCGCTGCTATCTGGGCGATATTTCAGTTTGATGATGCGCCGAAGAAAAAACGTTTTATCAATGTTGAGCATCACACGGCCTGCACCGTTGCTTATGGACCATATTTCCAAATGGATTGTTTTGGCTAGACGCGTTGCTTTGGGGTACCATAGCTCCACTATCAACTGCCGCTCAGCACGGCAGCCTTGATGAGCCCTTGCCCTTCTCCTGGGAATTATGATCGGGCATCAATCTGCTGAGTGGCCCGAATCCCAGGAGGGGACTCTATATGCAAAAGGAATACCTGTCCGCCGCGGCGGAGGTGCTCAGCGACCAGGGTGTCGATGAGAACCTCGGCCTGAGCGACGACGAGGCGTCGTCGCGCCTCGCTAAGACAGGCCCTAACAAGCTCGAGGAAGCCGAGAAGACGCCGCTGTGGAAGCGTTTCTTTGAGCAGATGGCCGATCCCATGGTCATCATGCTGATCGTTGCCGCCGTCATCAGTGCGCTCACGGGCATGGTCAAGGGCGAGCCCGACTTTGCCGATGTCGTCATTATCATGTTCGTCGTTATCGTCAACTCGGTGCTGGGCGTGGTCCAGGAAGCCAAGAGCGAAGAAGCCCTCGAGGCCCTGCAGGAGATGAGCGCGGCGCAGTCCAAGGTACTGCGCGACGGCAAGCTCGTGCACCTGCCGAGCGCCGAGCTCGTGCCCGGTGACGTGATCATGCTCGAGGCGGGCGACTCCGTTCCGGCCGACTGCCGCGTGCTCGAGAGTGCCACGATGAAGATCGAAGAGGCTGCACTCACCGGCGAGTCCGTGCCCGTAGAGAAGCACGCCAACGTGATCGAGCTTGTCGCGGGCACCGACGACGTGCCGCTCGGCGACCGCAAGAACATGTGCTACATGGGTTCCACCGTTGTGTACGGTCGTGGCCGCGCCGTCGTGGTCGGTACCGGCATGGATACCGAGATGGGCAAGATCGCCGGCGCCCTGGCCGAGGCCAAGGAAGAGCTTACGCCGCTGCAAGTGAAGCTTGCCGAGCTCAGCCGCATCCTTACCATCATGGTGATTATCATCTGCGTCGTGATCTTTGGCGTTGACATCCTCCGCCACGGCGTGGGCAACGTCCTTACCGACCCGACCGCCCTGCTCGACACCTTTATGGTCGCTGTCTCACTCGCCGTCGCTGCCATCCCCGAGGGCCTGGTCGCCGTCGTGACCATCGTGCTGTCGCTCGGCGTGACCAAGATGGCCAAGCGCCAGGCGATTATCCGCAAGCTTTCTGCCGTCGAGACCCTCGGCTGCACGCAGACCATCTGTTCCGACAAGACCGGCACCCTTACCCAGAACAAGATGACCGTCGTCAAGCACGAGCTCGCTGCGCCTAAGGAGAAGTTCCTGGCAGGTATGGCCCTTTGCTCCGATGCCCAGTGGGACGAGGAGTTGGGCGAGGCCGTGGGCGAGCCGACTGAGTGTGCGCTCGTCAACGATGCCGGCAAGGCGGGGCTCACCGGCCTGACTGCCGAGCACCCGCGCGTGGGCGAGGCCCCGTTCGACTCGGGCCGCAAGATGATGTCCGTGGTCGTCGAGACCCTGGACGGCGAGTACGAGCAGTACACCAAGGGCGCGCCCGACGTGGTGATCGGCCTGTGCACCCACATCTACGAGGGCGATAGGGTCGTCCCCCTGACTGAGGAGCGCCGTGCCGAGCTCGTGGCCGCCAACAAGGCCATGGCCGACGAGGCCCTGCGCGTGCTGGCGCTGGCAAGCCGCACCTACACCGAGGTCCCGAGCGACTGCAGCCCCGCTGCGCTCGAGCACGACCTGGTCTTCTGCGGCCTGTCCGGCATGATCGACCCTGTCCGCCCCGAGGTCGCCGACGCCATCCGCGAGGCCCACGACGCCGGTATCCGCACCGTCATGATCACGGGCGACCATATCGACACCGCCGTGGCCATTGCCAAGCAGCTGGGAATCGTCACCGATCGCAGCCAGGCCATCACCGGTGCCGACCTCGATCGCATGAGCGACGAGGAGCTCGACGCGCACATCGAGGACTACGGCGTGTACGCTCGCGTCCAGCCCGAGCACAAGACCCGCATCGTCGAGGCCTGGAAGTCGCGCGACCAGATCGTGGCCATGACGGGCGACGGCGTCAACGACGCCCCGTCCATCAAGCGCGCCGACATCGGCGTGGGCATGGGCATCACCGGTACCGACGTCACCAAGAACGTTGCCGACATGGTGCTTGCCGACGACAACTTCGCCACCATCATCGGTGCTTGCGAAGAGGGCCGTCGCATCTACGACAATATCCGCAAGGTCATCCAGTTCCTGCTTTCGGCTAACCTTGCCGAGGTGTTCTCGGTGTTTATCGCCACGCTCATCGGCTTTACCATCTTCCAGCCGGTGCAGCTGCTGTGGGTGAACCTGGTCACCGACTGCTTCCCCGCGCTCGCGCTGGGCATGGAGGATGCCGAGGGCGACATCATGAAGCGCAAGCCGCGCAACGCCAAGGACGGCGTCTTTGCCGGTAATATGGGCCTGGACTGTGTGGTCCAGGGCTTGATCATCACCGTGCTGGTGCTGGCGAGCTTCTTTGTGGGCGTGTACTTTGACATGGGCTACATCCACATCGCCGATATGATCGCCGGCAATGCCGACGAGGAAGGCGTGATGATGGCGTTCATCACGCTCAACATGGTCGAGATCTTCCACTGCTTCAATATGCGCAGCCGTCGTGCGTCGCTGTTTAGCATGAAGAAGCAGAACAAGTGGCTGTGGGCATCTGCCGCGCTGGCGCTGGTACTGACGGTGATCGTAACCGTGCAGCCGACGCTTGCCGAGATGTTCTTTGGCCCCGTGACGCTTGAGCTTAAGGGCGTTATCGCCGCGCTGGGCTTGGCCTTCCTGATCATCCCGCTGATGGAGATCTACAAGGCGATCATGCGCGCGGTCGAGAAGGAGTAGGTCGAAAGGCTATCCTTCCCGCCGGCCCGACCGCCTGCGGGGGTTTCTTCTTCGCTGGTCCTCGCGCTTCGCGCTGCGGGATCGCTCAGAAGAAACCCCTTCCGGCGGGCGGGCCCTGCGGTATCCTTGCTGACTTTTCTCCCGTGCGGATGATAAAGGGCTGAAGGAAAGTGTGTGAGCTGGTCGGGCTTTGCCCGGCCAGCTCTTTTTGATTTAAAATACCTGCTCAGTTGTGTGGTTTTGTGCTGGGAGGCGTTTGTGGCTAAGGCTAAGGCTAAGGCGAAGAAAAAGACGACGGGGGCGCGGGCTAAGCGCGATCGTCGTCGGAAGCTTGCGACCGAAGCCCCTGCGTCTGCTGAGGAGCTGCTGGCAAGCGTGCCGGGGCTTGATGCGCTGCAGGATGTTCCGGCGTTCGATGGCCTGCCGGTCGATGCGGCTCAGCGGGCTGCATTTGACGACTTTTGCGCACAGGCCGAGGAGCCCGAGCAGATGCAGCTTGGTGCCGTGGTGCGCCTGGACCGCGGGTTTCCGCTGGTGGTAACTGCCGATGACGCGTTTCGTGCCGAGCATGCCGTAGGGTTTGCCAAGTCGCGTGGCGAGGACGAGGTCTTGCTGCCCGCTGTGGGCGACCGCGTGGCGGTTCGCCGTGCCCCCGGGCACGACATGGGCGTGATCGAGTGCGTACTGCCGCGCCGTACGAGCTTTGAGCGTTGGCGTGGCCGTGCCCGCGGTGAGCGCCAGGTACTCTGCTCCAACGTTGACAGCGTGTTGATCGTGCAGGCGCTCGGCGCCGGCGAGGTACTGCTCGATCGCGTGGCGCGCTCACTGGTGTTGGCGCTCGATTGCGATGCCGAGCCGGTGGTGGTGCTCACCAAGGCTGACCGTTGCGAGGCCGATGAGCTCGAGCGCGATCTGGACCGCGTGCGCCGTCTGGTGGGTCCGGACGTGCGCGTGATCGTGACGTCTTCTGCCGAGGGCCTCGGCCTGGACGAGGTGCGCGCCTGCGTGCCGGCTGGGAGCTGCGCCATGATCTTGGGCGAGTCGGGTGCCGGCAAGTCAACGCTGCTCAATGCGCTGTTGGGCCACGATGCGCTGGCCACTGGCGGCGTGCGCGAGCGTGATGACCAAGGTCGCCACACCACGGTTGCGCGCGTGATGGTGGCGCTGCCGGGCGACGCCGGCGTGATCGCCGATGCCCCGGGCCTGCGCAGCCTGCCGCTCGTGGGACATGAGCGGGGTCTGGCGCGCGCCTTCCCCGAGATCGTCGAGGCGTCGCGCGCGTGCCGGTTTGGCGATTGCACGCACACTCACGAGCCGGGTTGCGCCGTTCGCGAGGCCGAAGATGCCGGACAGATCGACAGCCTGCGTCTGGAGACGTTCCAAAACCTAGCGTCATCCATGCGCGTGAGTGCCCAAATGCTCGACCCCGATGTCCATCTGTAATTGAATTTTCCTATGACAGCCGTCTCCTAATTGCTTGGGAGGCGGCTTTTTTTGCTGCCAAAGCGCCTCGAAATATGCGTTTTGCCGACGTTCTGACCAAAACCTTGCCACGAGCTTGACGGGCTGGTCAGCTTTTGGTCAGCAATTGGTTTGACACGTAAAACCAAGATTGCGATTGCACCGCTTTGCGCCCTGGCCGCCCAGACAATGGTGGTACGGGCATTTGCCCGGTGCTACCTTGAGAGGAGCGGCCGTGAACAAGAGCAAGCGCATCGCCATCAGTCTGGCCGCGGGCGTGCTTGCCGCGGCGCTCTGCATGGTTTACGGCTCGTCGATCCGTTCGCAAGCCGAGCAGGCCCAGGCCGAGACGTTGGCAAAATACGGTGGCGACCGCGTTGAGGTGTGCGTCGCGGCGCGCGATATCGATGCGGGCGAGACCCTCGACGAGACTAATGTCATAACTCAGGAATGGCTGGCGAGTCTGTTGCCGCGCGATGCGGCGACCGAGCTGCGTCAGGTGCGCGGCGACGTGACGACCTCACGCATTCCCAAAAACGCCGTGATTTGCAATGTCTACACCAAGGCCGAGAGCCACAAGCTCGAGGTGCCTAAAGGCAAGGTTGCAGTTTCGGTGGCGGTCGATGCCGAGCACTCGGTCGGCGGCGCCACGGGCGTGGGCAGCTATGTGGACGTGTACGTGCAAAAAGATGGCGTGACCGATCGTTTGTGCGGCGCGTACGTGATTGATACCAGCGAAGATGCCGGCACCACGCGCGAAGGCAAGATCGAGTGGGTGACGCTGGCGGCAGACCCCGAAGATGTCAAGGAATTGCTGGGGGCCTCGGGAAAGGGAACGGTCAGCTTGACGATTCCCGCCACGGCGCGCGGCAAAAAGAGCGGAGGCGACGAGTGATGAAGGCGATCTGGCTTGCGTGCTGCGCGTGCGGCGATTACGGGCTGCTACAGCAGGAAGTCGAGGGTCGCGATGTGGGCGCGCAGGTGCTTCGCGTGGGCGACCTGGACGGGCTGGTATCCATGGCGCGGGCGTTTCCGTCGCGCCGCGGTGCCGCCATCATCGCGGCGTCTCTGTTCGATACCGAAGACGTGAGGAAGACCGTTGCGCGCCTGACGGCCGAGGGCCGTGTGAGCCGCGTTGTCGTTTTGATCGAGACACTCGACCCATCGGATATCGAAGGGCTGTTTCGCGCGGGGGCGACCGAGGTCATCGCTGCGCACAGTTTGTGCGGCAACGGGCGTGCGGGTGAGGGAACGGTTGATTCCGATCGACGCAGGACGATTGAGCCCGATGCTTTTGTTGATAGGGAACCCGGGGCGCCTCGCGCTACAAGAGGCCCGCGTGTTGATGAATATGGAAAAGCGGAAGCCGAGCATGGTCGGCGCCCCCGGGACCCCCTTGCATACGATGACGCTGGAAGGCCGGTACCGTATGGCGATGACGTTCTGGCTGAAGATATGGGATACGTGCACGGCGTAAATCTGGCCGATGAGCTCGACGAGGTCGAGGGTTTTGCCGGGGCTGGCGAGCCGTGTGCCGCTGCGTCTTTGGCTTCGGAACCGCAGCCCGGGCAGCCTGACATGCCGGCTTGGGCTCAGCGCGTGACTGCGGCGGGGGAGACGGGGATGTTATCGCCCGCGTCCGTGTCGCCGGTTCCTGCACCGTCAGCCCCCGCGCCGTCGGCGGACGCTTCGATTCCGTCGCGTCGGGCGCCGGTCGTCTGCGCCGTCTCGGGTTCGGGCGGTTGCGGCAAGTCGACGATCGTTGCCACCATGGCGCATGCGGCGTCGCTGTTGGGTTTGCGTGCCGCTGTGCTCGACTTGGACCTTATGTTTGGAAACCTATACGATCTGCTGGGTGTCGATGCCCCGCACGATATGGCGACGCTTATCGAGCCTTCGGCGGCGGGCGCACTTGCCGAGCCGGATATCGTGGCCGCATCGATGCGCGTCGCCCCGGGCATCACGCTCTGGGGACCTGTCGCGGCCCCCGAGAACGCCGAGCTCATAGCACGTCCGGTGGAGCTATTGCTCGATGTTTTGCGTCGCGAATCCGACGTGGTCTTTGTCGACACCTCGGTCTTTTGGGGCGATGCCGTGGCCGCCGCGGTGGCGGCGAGCGACCGTTGCCTGGTCGTAGGCGATGCGGCGGTATCGTCCGCGACATCCGCTTCGCGCGTCATTGAGCTGGCGAGCCGCGTGGGCGTGCCACGCACGCGCATGAGCGCCGTGTTCAACCGGTTTGGTGCGCGCGGCGCCGACGAGGACGTCGCTATGCGCTTCGAGATTGCCTGCGCACTGAGCTCCAAGATCCGCATTGCCGATGGCGGTCAGGACTTGGCCGCGCTCATGGCATTCGGTCGCGCCGACGAGGCAGTGGGTCAGACGAGCGCTTTTGCGACCAGCGTGCGCGAGGCCACGCGCGAGATGCTCGTGGAGCTGGGCTGCGCCGTCGGTCCTTGGAGCGATATGGTCGCTGACCGCGCGACCCGCACCGAGCGCCCGCGCATCCGTCTTCCCTGGTCGCGTGAGGGTGATTCGCGATGAGTCTGCAGACGCGGATTAAAGCCGCTGGCGCGGCCGCCGCGGCTGCCCCCGTTGATGCGGGACGCCGCCGTGCCGTTAAACGCCGCACCAAGCGTGCGGTGATGGACCGCATGGGCTACGACGAGGTGGCGCGCATCGGCGCCTACGTCGACCCTGCCCTTGCCCGCTCTGAGCTGCGTCCGGCGGTGGAAGCGGCGCTCAACGTGGAAGAGCCGACCGACTTGGCGACGCCTGAGCGTGAGACCATCATCGACGAGATCCTAGATGACGTGGTGGGCCTGGGGCCGCTGCAGCCGCTCATCGAGGACGACACCGTTACCGAAATCATGATCAACGGCTGCCGCTCTGCCTTTTTTGAGCGCAGTGGCGTTTTGTATCCCATCGAGCACGCGTTTGAGGACGACGAGCAGATCCGTGTGCTCATCGACCGCATCATCTCGCCGCTCGGCCGTCGTATCGACGAGCGTAGCCCCATCGTCAATGCCCGCCTCAAGACGGGTTATCGCGTCAACGCGGTGATTCCACCCGTGGCGCTCGACGGGCCAATCCTCACCATCCGTAAGTTCTCGGACCGTATCTGTTCGTTGGACGAGCTTGTGGGGTTGGGGTCACTGCCGCTTTGGTATGCGCAGCTGCTGTCGTGCGCGGTGTCGTTGCGGCAGGACTTGGCGGTTGCGGGAGGCACGGGGTCGGGCAAGACCACGCTGCTCAACGCGCTGTCGTGCGAGATTTCCACCGGCGAGCGCATCGTGACGATCGAGGATTCCGCCGAGCTCAAGTTTGCACATCACCCACACGTTGTTCGTCTGGAAGCGCGTGAGGCGTCAATCGAGGGCGAGGGTGCGGTGACGATTCGCGACCTGGTGACCAATGCTCTACGTATGCGCCCCGACCGCATCGTCGTGGGCGAGGTGCGCGGTGCCGAGTGCTGCGACATGCTGCAGGCCATGAACACGGGCCACGACGGCTCGCTCACCACGCTCCATGCGGGTACCGAGCAGGAGACCGTGGTTCGCCTGACGCTGCTTGCGCGCTACGGCATCGATTTGCCGAGTGAGCTTATCGAAGAGCAGATCGCCATGGCGCTCGACGGCATCGTGATGTCCGAGCGTCATGCAGATGGCAGGCGCTTTGTGGCCTCATATTCGGGGGTTCGCCGCGGCGCGTCGGGCGGTGTTGAGCTCGAACGCTACGTGACGTTCGATGCCGCCGAACGCACCTGGACGCTCGACCGCGAGCCGCCGTTTATTGCAGAGGGCTTGCGGTCGGGAACGCTCACGCAAGAGGAGGTGGACGAATGGAGATCGCTATGCCCCTCGTCGTAGGGGGTTTGGCGGGGCTTTCTGCCGCGACGGCGTGTGGGGCAGAGCCTCGTGTGCCGCGGGTGCCGCCGGCGGAGTTGGCGCGCCAGACGCTCGAATCGATGGCGGAGAAACTGCCGCGTGAGTTGGCGGAAAACGACCTGCTGACAAAGATTGCCCGCTCGTGGGCGTCGCTGATTCCCGCAGATCGCCTTGGGCTTGCTATTGAGGACAACGCGGCTCGTCTGGCATTTCTGCTGTTGTCGAGCGGTATCTGCAGCGTTTTGCTGACCGTTGCGTCGTTGTCGCCCATCGGCTTTGTCTTGGGACTGGTGGCGCCGTTTGGCGTGGGTGCCGCACGTGACACCTTAGATCGCCGACGCGAACAGCATGATGTAGAAGAGGCCATGCCCGAGGCATTCACAGCGTTATCCATGTCGCTTGCCTCGGGGCATTCGCTGGCACAGGGCATGCACTTTGTGGGCGCCCATGCGCAAGAGCCGGTGCATACCGAGTTTTTGCGGGTGGCGGCGGCAATCGATTGCGGTGTCTCGGCGACCGACGCACTCGATGACCTACTCGTTCGCATCGATGCCCCCGGCCTTTCGCTTGTCACCTTGGCGCTCAAAGTATCGCAGCGTACCGGGGCCCCGCTTGCCGGCTTGCTGTCCGAGGCGTCGAGCATGGTGGGTGAGCGCATTGAGCTCAAACGCCGTCTGGACGTTAAGACGTCACAGGCGCGTATGTCGGCACACATGGTCGCGGCGATGCCGGCGGGCATGTGCGCGGTACTTGCTTTGCTTTCGGCAGACTTTCGCCGCGGTCTTGCGACGCCGGCTGGTGCGGGCGCCGTGGTGCTGGGACTTGCCCTCAACGTCGTTGCCCTGGTAGTTATCCGGCGCATTATGCGGGTGGAGCTATGAACGCCCTGGTCGGGGTCTCGGCTTGTCTGTGTGCCCTGAGCGTATTTGCCGCGACAGGTTTGGAGCGTGCGGATACTCGCAAGATTGCAGAGGCATGCAAACGTGAGGCGGTACTGGTCATTGCTGCGGGCTGTTCGGTGATTGATGTCCTGACCGCGCGAATGAAGGGCGCGATTGGGACGGGCGGCCCGGCACAGGTGTCGCTCGGTGAGGTGTCCGAGATGATCGATGTGGTGCGCCTGGGGCTTTCTGCCGGCCTTTCGTTTGACGCGGCGCTCGAGATTTTCTGTGCCAATCGTCGGTCGGCGCTGGCCGTCCGTCTTGAGCGAGCCTGCATGGCGTGGCAGGTGGGCGTGGGGACGCGCGAGGCCGAGCTGTTGGCTGCCGCGCGTGATTTGGACGTGAGGGCGCTCGAGACCTTTGCCATCACGGTGGGGCAGGCGCTTGCCCTGGGCGCTCCGCTGGCCGAGACGCTGGCTGCTCAAAGTCGCGAGATCCGTGCGGCCCATCGCGCCGCAGTCGAGCGCGAGATCGAGCGCGCACCGGTCAAGTTGCTGATTCCCACCGGCACGCTCATCTTGCCGGCGTTGCTTCTGTCCATATTGGGCCCGCTGCTGGGAGCAGGCGGGATGATGTAGGGAGGAATACATGAACACGATGACCGACATTGCCGGCAAGGCTTGGAGCTGGGCTTTTTGCCGGGCAATCCGCGCTCGCCAGCGTGCCAAGGCGCTGTTGCGGGAGGAGAGCGCGCAGGGCACTACCGAATACGCCATCTTGGTCGGCGTGCTCGTAGTGATCGCGATTATCGCCATCGTCGCGTTTAAGAGCAAAGTCGAAGAACTATGGAACGCGATCAAAGACGGCATCAACAGCCTGTAGGAGGCAGGCGGCCTGTTGGTTCGCCGCTGGTGCTCGTCTGTTTGCTCGTGGCAATAGCGGTGGCGTTTTGGGGGCTGGGTGTTGCGCGGCAGCAGCGTCCAGGCGCTACTGCCGATTTGGAATCGGGCTCGGCGGCGGTGTCACAAGTGGAAGGCGCGCAAGATACGGGCGGTCAGAATGCCGCTGTCACGGCTCGGACCTTTTTGCAGGCGCTCGACGAGCGGGCCGCCAGCGCGACGGAGCCGTCTGCAGACAACGCGATCGCGGTTCGACTCGCATGGTCCGAGGACCGGCCGATGACCGAGGCGGCGGCAGACCTGTTGCGCGCCTACCGCGAGGTGCCCACGGCCCAACTCGCCCTGAGCGGCTATCTCGATATTAAGGGCAACGTATGGGGCGCCATCGTGCGCGATGGGCGAGGCTGGGTCGACATGGTGACGGTTGCCGCGGATGCCGGCGATGCCTCGTGCCGCCTGCGTGCCGTGCGTCTGGTTCCGCAAACAACGGAGTCAAAGGAGGGGTCGTGAAATGCATGATGTCCTGCGTGAGGAATCTGCTCAGTCGACCGTCGAATACGCCATCGTCACCGTGGCGCTGTTGTCGATTGTGCTGGCGATTGCGGGGCTTTGGCGCGCTGGCACCGATGGGCGCTTGGCGGCCCTGGCCGAGCGGGCGGCGTCTCATGGCGTCGCCCCATCGTCGGTTATCGATGCCGCGACGGGTGCCAAGGACATCGCTCTGTATTGATATCGCGTGCGAGGATCGGGCGCAGTCTACGGTCGAGGCCGCCTTTTTGCTGCCGACGTTTTTGACGCTTATCTTGCTCGCGTTGCAGCCGGTATGCCTGCTCTATACGCGTGCGGTCATGGAGTCCGCTGCCGCCGAGACCGCACGGCTTATGACCACGACGACGGTGGAGGACGACGATGACCTTAAGGAGTTCACTCGCCGCAGGCTTGCCGCGGTGCCCAACGTCTCGATTTTTCATGCCGGCGGGCCGCTGTCGTGGGATATCGAGTTGGGGCGGGCCGGTGCCGGCGGCGTTTCGTCCGTGTCTGTTGCCGGAGAGGTTAAGCCGCTGCCCGTGATCGGTGCATTTGTGCAGGCCATGGGCAGTGCGGGCGAGGGCGGCTATGTCGAGCTCAAGGTCGACGTCTCGTATCGATCGCGTCCCGAATGGCTGGAGGGAGATTATGATTCATGGATTGCTGCATGGGATTAGGCGCTGCCTGCTGCGGGTGACGCAGGGGTTTGCGGCTCGCCATCGACCAGGCGCTCGCCGCAAGCGGGGCGGCTTTATGGGCCGTGCCGGTATCGACTTGTTTATCGAAGACGGTGCCTATACCACGCTCTCCTCTGCGGTTGTCATTTTGGTGGTGCTTACGCTGCTGTTTTCGTCGACCGCGGCGATATGGAGCATGTCGCGCGCCGGAGACACCCAGGTGGCGGCCGATAGCGGTGCACTGGCGGGCGCCAACGTGGTGTCGTCCTATCACACGGCCGCCACGGTGGTCGATGCGAGTATTTTGAGTTTGGGCCTGGCGGGGTTTGCCACGATCGGCACCGGCTTGGTTGCCATTCTCATTCCGGGCGCCGAGGTTGTCGGCAGCGATATCATCGATACGGGAACCCGGATCATTAAAACGCGTAACAAGTTTGCCAAAAGTGCGGCAAAGGGCCTGCAAAAGATCGAGACCGCCTTGCCGTACCTGGTTGCCGCGCGCGCCATGCAGGCAGTATCGGCGCAGGATACCGACGGCGTGACCTATACCGGTACGGCGCTTGCCGTGCCTAGGACATCTGAGTCGGATTTTGTTGCGCTCGAAGGATCCGAAATCTCGACCGATGCCATTAA